>NZ_JACJFF010000100.1:0-17831 GCF_014164465.1 Vibrio sp. SG41-7
ACGAGTAGAATCGTGCATCTGCTCGAGTTGCAGCTTTTGTTGAGGAGTCAGTGTAATTTTCATGGGTCTTAGCATGATCCTGATTTTATCGAAAATCAAGCACCTTCATTGATCACGGGTATAGGTAAGACCTTGAATATCAATGTTACTTCTGAGTACAAGGCGTTTGTTGAGGTGATGGCCCAAAATGCTGGGGCTTCAAGTGCTGGCTATAAGCTTTCTAAAGCTGAAGCACAACATATTCTTTCATCATCGATTCTAGTCACCGTTAACGGCACGAAAGTAAACCGTAACTCTTCGAACGGTTGGCAATATTACCCACTATCTGAGTCTATCGTATTTACAGGGGCAGCTATTCCGACACAAGGCGTTGATATTGTGATTGCTTATCAATATGTAGATGACGCAAAGTAACTATTAGTCCATAAACGAAAGGGCGATAGAATTTAATTCTACCGCCCTTTCGTTTACTCGTTCACTTTTTAACAAAGCACTAAAAGCGGCCTTGATAAGTAAATTGGTATTTACCTTGGCTATCAGGATTGCCCAACCACTTAAGCTGACTCTGCATTGCTGGCGGGAATTCAGCGCCAGGCTTAAACCATGCCGCCGAGGTGTAGCTTTGATTCGGCGTTACGCTCGCCGAGAACTCACTGTCCACTTGAGGGCTCTTCTGAGCACCTTTGGCTGCAATTGTGTTGTCTTCACAGGTTATGTCCGCAATCACAGGGCCAAGGTCTAACGAACCCACTGGCGAGTCGACAGCTGCACCAGACCAAGCAAGCGTACCTTCGCCTGATTGACACCAAGGTTGAGCATGAACCGCATGTTTGATCGTCAGTTCAACTTGTCCGGCAATAGACACTGGCACTGGGATAGCAGGCGCATATTTCATCACGTTGCTGGCTGGCATTGATGCCACTAAGTTTTCCGCGTAAGCACCGCTCATGCTATACCCGACACGTCCTTTACCTGATAAGTTCATGTCGCTGTTGCGGCCAAAGCGAACCGCAAGTTCTGCTTTGGCTTGGAATAGTTTAGAGAACTGGAAGTCCCACTGCACTGAGCCGTAATTGACACGCTGCCACGCAATATTATTAGCGCGACCTTGCCAAACTGTGCCCTCAATACCTTCAATGCTTAAACCACGCACAACGGGTGCATTCTTGAGAACAAAAGCGGCAGGCAAATGCAGCAATAAGCTTACCGAGAAAAAAACGATAAAAATGACGCTGAATAACAGGCCATATTTGAAAGATAAACCGCGTTTCACATTAACCTCGTTTAAACTGTAGTCGGTTGATCTCAATAACCCCAGGGCTATCAGAGCGATCAATATCCATAAACTCAACCTCAACACCCTGCTTTTCTTTCAGGTATGTCAGCCAGTCAACGAACTTATTAAATGGCACAGGCTTAATCCATACTTGCAGCATCTCACCACGTGGTTGTACGCGTATCAGCTCGATGTTAAAACGGCGCATAGAAGCAGGCACAGATTGGTTCAAAGGCTGGCTGGCACTGATACCACCACTGCCTCGTAGTTCAACCACTTGATTCGCTTTGTCCGTTACCCAAGCAAGAAGCTGCTTCTCACTTTGAATACGACTTTGTGCAAGCTCAGCTCGTTGGCTAAGTGGTTGTATTAATCCCCAATAGACAACGCCCAGTATCAATAAAATAGAACAACCAATGACTAATCGTTGTTCCCGCTGACTTATTGAAGTCCACCACGCTTGGAGTGGTTCAATCATATTTCTCATCACTGATCTCCTTACGCAGGTTATTGATGGGGTTTAAGAGTAAAACTGCCAAATACGGCATCGCCATTACGGTTCAATGGCCCTTGCTCAACGACAAACTTCTCTTCGAGTTTCACCCTTGCGGTCTCAAAGTGTTGGAAGTCAGAACTTTTAGCCTGCAGTCGAACCTCAGAACGGTTGCCATCGTAGCGAATGCTTTCAACTTCGATCGTCTTCACTTGCCCTAAGGTTTCAGGCAGCAAAGCTAACCAACCAAGTAAGGAATCACCTTCGCCTGAACCACCGTATTTCTTAGCTTCGTCGTTCATCTGACGCTTGAGGTAACTCACGGTCGGAATGCGTTGTTTGCCAGGCAGCACAGCTCTAAAGATACGCTCACTCTCCATGCGGTAGGCTTGTGCTTGCGCTTCGTATTGCTGAACCTTCAACACTTGCTGAGTCACAATCACGGCCACCAGCAAACAAGCAGCAATCGCGACTTTCTGCCATACGCGCCAATATTTACTGAATGAAGATTTGGTTTTAAAGGTGCCAGTCAGTAAATTTACGCCGCTTGTGATCGCTTGTTGGCTCAACAAAGACATCACCAATTCCGCAGGCTTTGCTTGCCACTCGAGACCGCTTTGCTGTTGAACGTCGTCGTTCGGCATCGCGGTGTAGCTGAAGATAGTCGTCGCTTGCTCTTCGTCATCAGCAACAACCCAATCACTTTGCAAAAACATCGGTAACCATGCTTCGCTGATTGATACGGCTTGATAGTTACCTTGACGTTGAGAGTGACCTTGGCGTAATAACCAATGTTGGTCGATCTGTAATGCACTGATGCCTTGATCTTCCAAAGGCACGGCTAGTGTATCTGGTAGCACCTTGCGGAAGATTATATTGGCTTCGCGAAACAGGTCTAAAGCTTGTTTTAACCATTCACGATCCACACCACACACGGTAGCGTGAGTGGCTTCTTTATCTAAAATAGTCAGGTGTAAGTCTTCGATATCTTGTGCGACTTCGTCTTCTAATAAGAACGGCAGCATAGAATCAAACTGGCGAGCAGCACCTTTCGGGATCTCAACACGCTTAATTAAGCATTCACTTCCCGGCAATAAAGCGATACAGCTGCGCTTTTCAGCGTAAGGCGTTAACTCGTCAAGCTGATCCCAGCTAGACAGTTCACCGCTTGCTATCACTTCTTGTTGGCTTGTCGACCAAACTAACCACTGCACAGGGCTTTGTGGTTCGCTACTCAGTCGAACGGTCAGAAACTCGCTCACTGATTCCTCCAAAACGACGGCGTACTACCGTCACTGTTTCTCGATTACTACTATAGAAAAGCGTCCGTATACGTACACGTGACTGCTCAACTAATACCTCTGCATCTAGCTCAAAATAGGCGCTATCTACAGTTAAATATGCTTTCGCTTTCTTGCTGACTTCGGCACTCACACTAACAATGGCAGGTTCAGCCATGAAAGCATCCACCGTATCCCAGCCATCAAATGGGCGTTTGTCTATCAGCTGTTTGGCATCCGATTCACTTAAGCCGGGCGCAAACATCGCTTCCAATAACGGCGCTTGCTTTTCCGTGAGAGTATTCACATTCAAGCGGAAATCATCGGTTGGCAGAGCGCAAACAAATGGGCGAACCTTATTCATCACTTCACCAGTGACCTGATAAACCGCTCGTAGCTCCGATTCATCGGCCATTAAGCCATTCGCCGCCAAATAAGAGGGCTTCATCGCTTCATACGTGCTGTCTTCTACACCAGACGAAGAGGTGGTTCGTGTATCCGCATCAACAAATTCCCACGTTGAATTTGCGATAACCTCAGCCTGATAAGGCTCAACGTCTTGGTTTTCCAATAAGGTTTGCCAAACCGTGATTAAATAAGGAGTCTGGTTACTTGAAGTGGTCGCCACTCCGGCTAAGGCATTAAGATTAAAACATGCCTGAGCATCAACAATGCGGCCCTTAACTTGGCCATAATCCAATGGGTATACCTGCTCTTCTAACGCCCATGGTTGGCTTAGGTTCACGGTATCACTGTCTTTGTAACTTTGCCTAATACCGTCTTGCACAAGCGCTTCCACACCAATGCTATACCAGTAAGCCTGTTGGTAATTCAGTTGGTTACCAACGCGCTTGAATTGCGTAAACAAACGCTCGGACATGCTGCCAGCAATGGTTGCCATGATCGCCAATAGCATCAAAATAATGATCAGCGCGACACCACGTTGTTTACGTCCCAAGGCTGACCTTGTCGCTAAACGCTTATTAGTTCGATGAGTCATTATTCCCCTCACTACTGCCTGAAGAGTCACTGTTTGAAGAATCATCGGCCTGATCTAGAGTGCCACCTGGAGTGAGATAAACACGCTCTATCTCACCATAGTCTTTTAGTGTCAGCTTGAGCCTCACCGCTTTCGGCAGGGACTTATCGGTTTGCCACTCTTTCCCCCAGCGGCTTCCGTCATAAAACTCGAATTCCAAGCTTTCAACATCATCAAGCAGAGGGGTAATCACACCTCCTTGGCCTGCAGGTGTATCGGGATAACGCCACCATACACGCTCAAGTGTTTCTTCTTTAATGCGGTAACCAACCTTCGTGACTTCACCGCGAGGAAACTGCTGTTGTGGGTTGTGCCAACCTAGGCGAGTAAACATGATGCCTACACTGTCAGAATCCAATAAATACTCTTTCATTAAGATCAGCTTAGATGATGCTTCTTCACCGTTGGTACGAAATTTTCGCACCGCCATCTGGCGAAAATCATTATCTAAAATGACTAAACTTCGTTGCAGTTGGTTCAAACGAGCACTGCGCTCAATAGAGATCTCGTTGCTTCGCTGTACCTGATTAACCACCTGATAAGCCGCCATGCTTAACGTGGCAAAGATAGCGATCGAGACCAAGACTTCAATTAGGGTAAAGCCTCTCCCTTTGGAAGATAGACCTGGTTTACGCGGCGTACGCTTACCTGCTGACACGCTCTTACTTAGCGACACGCTCTTAGTTAGCGAGCTGTTCTTAATTGACAACATGCTCTTAGTTAACCACATGCTCTTAATTGACCACATAACTGCGCACCGTAACGACTGGAGACGCTTTCTTACTGGTTGCCGCACTCACATCAAACGCCTTTAATAAATCATCGCTGGTATCGATAGGGGTAATCTTCCAGAACCACTCTCTTCCCGCTAACTCTTGCGTGCCCTGCGCTTTTTTAAGCTTCTCAGGATGTAGCATGACTAGGGCCATTTGATTATCAACGACCATCGCCGCGAAGGTTTTTTCTTCGAGATAACTGAGCGTATTGATGTGCTGGGTGACGGCACGAATCACACTGATCGCCGCCGTAGCGAAGATAGCCAGCGCAACCAATACTTCAAGCAGAGTCATTCCTCGAGAACCAAGAGGCATACCACGAGAACGATAAAGAGAACGGTTATTCTTCTTCATCTTCTTCTCCCGGCTCTAGCAGTCGAATCTCACCCTTATCCAATACTCGAATGCGCCAACCATCTTGTATAGTGTCACCCGTGTTTGGGTAAAACGACAGTACAAATGGCGTCATTTCAGCACTCGACAAGATGTAAACCTGTGGTGGCTTGGGCTTCTTTTCCTCTTCCAGATCCGCAAACATGTCTTCATCAAATAAGCTTCCTGGATTAAAAAGACGATCATCGTCTTCCCACGCGCCACCACCTAATGTCAGCGACAGTGCCAGTTCTTCCGGTAATTCAGTTGAAGAAGGGATCTTTTCGAACTCCGTTTCTTGCCAGCCATCAGACTTCAAAGTCATCAGAACGTAAGTCGATTTTTTTTCATCAACACGAACACCAAAATCTAAGCCACTCAAAATAGCCTCTTCATTGAGTAGCTGAATTCGCTGATAAAAGCTTTGAGCGTATTTTTTAGCAACATCTTTGCTATTGGTAGGGATGGTCGAGATCACCGCGACCGCCGATACTGACAGTAATACCAACACCAAAAGAATCTCAATCAAGGTGAAACCTGGCTGTGTTTGCTTAGTTTTCACCTTGTAGACTCCATTTTTTGCGTACTACCATCAATAACGTATCAAGCGACAACAAGCCGAAGCTTATTGGAAGTCCTGCATGTTCCAGTTGCCGATATCCGCAGCAATACCTTCACCACCTTCTTGACCATCTGCGCCAAGAGTAAAGATATCAATTGTGCCGTTATCACCAGGACTTAGGTATTGGTACTCATTGCCCCATGGGTCGTTAGGTAGACGCTTGATGTAACCGCCGTCTCGGTAGTTACGAGGCTCTGGGCTGCTTGGCTTTGTCACCAACCCGTCAAGGCCTTGATCCGTTGTTGGGTACACGCTGTTATCCAGCTTGTACATGTCGAGCGCGTTCTCTAGCGCCACGATATCAGTGATGGCTTTTTGTTGATCCGCCTTCTCTTTGTTGCCCAACAGGTTAGGTACAACAAAACTTGCTAGAACACCAAGGATAACGACAACAACCATGACTTCTAATAGGGTAAAGCCTGACTGTTTTTTCATTTTATTTTTCATTATTTTCTCCAAATTACAGATAGCGAGTTAAGGGGAATGATGTCCTTCTTCTCGATAATCCAAAAACTAACGTCTGATGAGCAGCAGGTTAACCACTCATTAAATTGTTCATTTCAAGCATTGGCATCAGCGTCGCCATCACGATAAACAGCACTAAGCCAGCCATCAACGCAATAAGCGCTGGGGTAAAAATGCCTAACGCGATATTGACCGTCGATTCAAAGCTTTGATCCTGGTTATCTGCCGCTCTTGTCAGCATCTGTTCCAATTGGCCACTCTGCTCACCACTGGCGATCATATGCAGCATCATCGGGGGAAAGAGTTTGGTTTGATCAAGCGCTTTACGCAGGCTTGCCCCTTCTCTAACGCTATCTGATGCCTGTAATACTTGTTGTTTCACGTGATGATTCGACATCACATCTACCGCGACCTTCATCCCTTCAAGGATAGGAATCGCACTAGAGGTACAGATAGAAAGTGTTCGTGCAAAGCGAGAGGTGTTGATCCCTTTCGCTATCTTGCCGATCAGCGGGATGCTCAATAATTTGCGATCCCAGCTCATGCGAACGCCCGGCTTTTTCAGTGCAGTCTTAACCAACACAATCACACCAATGGTCAACACCAGTAATTGGATGCCCCAATTCTGGATAAATTCACTCGATGCTAATAAAAATTGTGTCGACTGAGGAAGCTCTTGTCCCATTTGGATAATAGGCTCAACGATCTTAGGCACTACCGTTGCCAGTAGGAACGACACAATCGTCACCGCAAACACCACCAGCACGATTGGGTAGATCATCGCTTGCAGCAACTTAGAACGCATCTTCTGACGGTTTTCTGCGTAGTCAGCCAATCGTTCCAATACCGCATCGAGGTGTCCTGACTTCTCACCAGCAGCAACCATGGCTCTGAATAGCTCATCGAAGATATGGGGATAATCAGACAAGCTGTCTGCTAACGAATAACCTTCAGTCACCTTAGATCTCACCGCGAGTAGCATGGTGCGAATACGAGGTTTCTCAGACTGTTCGGCAACAGCTTTCAAACACTCTTCCAACGGCATACCAGATTGAACGAGCGTGGATATTTGACGAGTAATAAGCGCAAGATCAGGTGTACTGATGCCGCGTTTAAAGCTGGTCGATGGCTGAGCACCTTTTGCTGTTTTTGCTTTAGCCTCGGTCATCTCAACCGGCATCAAGCCAAGTTCTTTGATTCTTTGGCGAGCCTGACGAGCATTATCTGCTTCAATTGAGCCTTTTTTACTTTTGCCTTTGGCATCCAGTGCTTTGTATTCAAATGCCGCCATACTAGACTTCCTTGGTCACGCGCATCACTTCTTCTAGGGAAGTTACCCCTTTCAGAACTTTGCTCAAGCCATCATCTCGAATACTTGGTGTTGTGCCACGAATTGCTTTATCAATCGCCTGCTCACCCGCTTCACTGTGAATCAGCTCTTGTACTGAGTCATCAATCATCAGCAGCTCATGAATACCAGTACGACCTCGATAACCCTTATGGCCACACTCTTCACAACCTTTGGCATGGTAAAGCGTCAGGCTTTCTTTCTTCTTCAACCCAAACAGTTTCTTCTGCTCTTTATCGGCTTCATAAGGTTCTTTACATTCGTTACATAAGGTACGAACCAAGCGCTGAGCCAAAACACCCAGCAGTGAAGAAGAGATCAAGAAAGGTTCAATGCCCATATCACGCAGACGTGTAATCGCACCGACTGCAGTATTGGTATGCAGAGTCGACATAACTAAGTGACCTGTCAAAGAGGCCTGGACAGCGATCTCTGCGGTCTCCAAGTCACGGATCTCACCAATCATAACCACATCAGGATCTTGACGAAGAATGGCACGTAAACCACGCGCAAAGGTCATATCAACCTTAGGGTTCACTTGTGTTTGACCAATGCCATCGATATCGAATTCGATCGGGTCTTCAACGGTTAAAATGTTTCGTTCATTGCTGTTGAGTTCTTGCAGACCAGCGTACAGGGTCGTCGATTTACCTGAACCTGTCGGGCCGGTCACCAAGATAATGCCGTGTGGGCGCTGAATCAGCTTACGGAAGTTTTCATGGTTTTCTGCTGTCATACCTAAACTGTGCAAGTCTAGACGAGTGGCGTTTTTGTCCAACAGACGCATTACCACACGCTCACCGTGCGAAGAAGGCATGGTTGAAACACGAACATCAACCGCTCGGCCACCGATACGCAGAGAGATACGGCCATCTTGTGGCACGCGTTTTTCCGCAATATCCAGTTTAGCCATAACCTTGACACGTGAAACCAATAGCGGAGCCAGTTTACGGCTTGGCGCTAGAACATCACGCAGCACACCATCAACTCGGAAACGGATACAAAGTGACTTTTCAAAGGTTTCGATGTGTATATCCGAAGCACCCTCTTTGATCGC
The DNA here is from genome assembly GCF_014164465.1 of Vibrio sp. SG41-7. Classification (NCBI taxonomy): domain Bacteria; kingdom Pseudomonadati; phylum Pseudomonadota; class Gammaproteobacteria; order Vibrionales; family Vibrionaceae; genus Vibrio; species Vibrio sp. SG41-7. The sequence goes on from NZ_JACJFF010000100.1 coordinate 8,729, forward strand.
CTCACCCAGCATCGCATTGATTAACTTGATGATTGGTGCATCATCTTCTGATTCAAGTAAGTCTTCGTCTTGAGGCAGTTCTTCCGCTAGTGAGAAGAAATCATCACTATCAGCACCAATGTCTTCCATGAGCTGACGAGCTTCTGACGAGTCACGCTGATAAGCATCGGTCAGTTTTTTATCAAACTCATCGAGAGTAATCGCTTGTGGCGTAAAACCATTTTTCACCACTCGACTCACTTCAATGATCGCCGCCGATTTCAGTGGCTCAACATAATAAAGTATCGGTGCGCGCTCTGGATGTTGATACTCCAACACCATCTTATAGCGATTCGCAAAGCTAAACGGCAAGCGCTGATAAGTACGTGCCGCCCCTACCAATTCAGCCATTATTCTTGTTCCATTTGATCGATGAAGGCTTGAATTTCAGCCGGGTGATTCATGTCGGCACCAAATTTAGGCAATACCGGGATGTTATCGTCTGCCATTAATTTCAGTCCTTGCTCAGCCTTGTACAACTGCTCAGCACGGATGAAGTTGTATTTACGCTGAGTGATACCATCGGCTGTCATGCCATCGCGAATAATGGTTGGTTTGATGAAGATCATTAGGTTCTTTTTCTCAACCTGAGTACTGGTTGATTTAAACAAATGCCCAATTACTGGAATATCGCCCAAAAATGGGACCTTAGATTCACTTTCAAGCGCGCGCTCATCAATCAGACCACCAAGCACCAACATTTGGCCATCTTGAACAATCACTGACGTATTTAGCTGACGCTTAGCAAAACGTACATCAACCGCACCGTTCGCACCTAATACGTTAGAGACTTCTTGCTCTATTTGCAGCTGAACAGAGTCACCTTCGTTGATTTGTGGCACCACTTTAAGCTTGATACCCACTTCTTTACGATCGACCGTTTGGAATGGGTTATCATTACTTGAGCCCGCAGTTGACCCCGTTAGAACCGGAACCTCTTCACCCACAATGAACGACGCTTCGCCGTTATCCATCACGGTGATACTTGGAGAAGATAGGATATTTGAATTTGAATCAGTCGCTACTGCACTGATCAAGGCAGTCCAGTCGCCCATTACCACGCTCATTGCCGCGCCATTAACACCAGAAAGAGCGGTGGCTAAGGTTGAATAGTCGCCAGATTCAGTCACGCTATATGGAACTCGATTGCCATCATTATCAGTATAATATTCAGTACTAGTTTGGTCCTCTGCTTCTTCCATGCCAATCATGACCTGACCAACCGATGCACCAGTGTTGCTGTACTGAATCATAGCACCCGTTTCTAGGTTACCCCATTGCACACCAAGATTAACACCGTCACCTTCTGCCATCTCGACAATTAGGGCTTCAATCAATACTTGAGCACGACGAATATCCAGCTGTGCGATCACATCTTGCAAAGCATTCATGATGTCTGGCTGTGCGGTAATCACTAAAGAGTTGGTGTCACTGTGAGCGGAGATCATCACTTGGTTACGTTGCGATGAGCTGCCTTTGGTTGAAGATTGCTTTTCTGATTGCAGGTTGTCCGACACGCCTTTCAGCACATCAACTAAATCTTCTGCTTTTGCGTACTTAAGGTAAATAACTTGGTTGTTGCCCTTGGTTGCCATTTCAACATCAAGCTGTTCAATCAGCCTTCTTAAACGGCTACGTACTTTAGGGTCGCCTGAGATAAGAATCGCGTTGGTACGCTCATCAGCAACTAATTTAGGTTGTAGGAAGGCAGGTGTATTTTTAGCATCTGTGGTTTTGCTTAACGCATCAACGATACGTACCATTTCTGCCGCAGAAGCATTCTTTAGCTCAACGACTTCAATCTCTTTATCACCCGCTTGGTCAACGCGCTTGATGATTTCAGCTAAACGGTTTACTACCGCCGCTCGGCCTGTAATAAGGATGATGTTGGCTGGGTCGTAGTGCACAACGTTACCCGCGCCTGCATTGTCGTTTAGTTGACGAAGCAGAGGAGAAAGTTCACGCACCGAGACATTACGAACCGTCACAACACGTGTCACCACATTGTCGCCTTTGATCGTGTCACTGTCTCCAACGACTGGAATTGCCGATGTTTTCGAATCTTTGGCCTTGATGATCTTAAGAACACCCGAGTCCATTTCGACAACCGCGTAGCCATACACTTCCAATACGTTTAGGAAGAAGCTGTAATATTGCTCTTCATTGAGTACGTCGTAGCTGCGTACATCGATTTTTCCGCGCACCGAAGGGTCAACGATGATCGTCTTCTCTAGGTTACGACCAACAATATTAATAAACTCTTGAATATCAGTGCCTTTAAAGCTGGCACTAAAATCACTCGCGATGGCTGCGGGTGTGCAGATTAAGCTTCCTGCCAATAACCATGCACTTTTCTTAAACCAATGCTTCACGTACTTCTCCTACACTTTCGTCCTTCGTTAGACGCAAAGTTTTAAAATTCAATAAACACTTCATGTTGTTGACCATCTCTCTCGACGACGAGGTTTAGCTCTGTCAGCTCTGAGATAGAACGGAATATGTTGCCCATAGCAGCAGGGTCTGTCAGGTCTTGTCCATTTAACTGAGTGGCAATATCTCCGTTTTGGAGCCCAACAGAGTTAAAAAGTTCTGAATCTTTGCCAGGGCTCACACGATAACCAATCACTTTATCGTCGCGTTTCACCTGAGACAGTCGAACATATTGGAAGATTTGTTGCGGATCTTTCATTATCTTCGCTTTAATTTCATCTAGCTTCTCTTCTGCAGAAGCTGGGTTGTTGCCACGCACAGAAGAAGAGGTACGAGGTGGCGCAGGCGCTGATACAGACAAACGCTTGTACTCAATACCTTCAAGCATCAGGGTTTCGTCTCGCCCAGAGTTATCGATGATCACACGATCGACTAATACGGCCTTGAGCTTAGCTCTAGTGCCTTCAATCTCTTCGTTAATTCCGTAGGTCGCTTGTGTGCCGCGATTGGCAATCACAGCCAAGCTCAGTTTTGGATTAGAACTGGCTACTGCACCCACCAAAACGAGATTCAGTCGCGTCTTTGGCGCATCTTGGATAACTTGCTGCTCAACCACAGCAGGCGTGGTTGGGTTATAAGCACCAAACATGTTGCTCTGCTGCAAAGAAGAGATATCAAGAGTCGATTGAGGCGTTGAAGACGAGGAAGCCGTTGCTACCCATGGCACCACGGTTTGCTCAGCAGGTTCAATAAACCATGCAAGCTGTCCTAAAATCCATGCGGAAGCTGCGATCAACACACAACAAAGAACAAGGCTCAGTTTCTGCTGGAGTAAAAATCCATTCTCTAAAAATCGGCTCAGCACCGGAGAGTTATCCATGCGAAGTTTGAGCTCTAAAAAGTTCACGTTCCCTAACCCTTTCTATAACGAATAAAGCTGTAACCTACTAAACTATCAGCTTTTTTGTTCATACATTCTGTTCCAGCTTATTAAAAGCATAAGATCCTGAACTATATCATAGCAAATCTATAAATCGGCATTACCTGAGCTATTTTGTAATCTTCCTTGAAAAAAAAGCCAATCGCCTCCACATAAGCTTCTACTAAATGTGATAAGCGTCATCAAACAAAATAAGTTGCATGCTGTGAATAACAGTTAAACCGCATTCATTTCTAACTGAAAAGGCACTGTCCTATATGAAAACGACTAATGAAGCTGTCAGACTCGATAAATGGTTGTGGGCAGCACGCTTTTATAAAACTCGTTCGATTGCTCGCAACATGGTCGATGGTGGCAAAGTCCACTATAATGGTCAGCGCAGCAAACCCAGCAAAATCGTAGAACTTGGGGCAGTGATTACCCTGCGCCAAGGGAATGAAGAAAAGACGGTCACCATAGAGAAAATATCCGCACACCGTGGCGGGGCGCCAGTCGCTCAAACCCTCTATGAAGAAACCACCGAAAGCTTGGCAAAAAGAGAAGAGTTTGCACAACAACGCAAACTGAATGCTCATAGCCCAGCACCAGAACGTCGCCCAGATAAAAAGCAACGTCGTGACATCATCAAGTTCAAGACTCAATAAGCTAGAAGGAATAGCCAAATGGCAGACCCAATGTCTACAAGTAATGTTTTAAATCGCTACCTATTTGAAGACCTATCAGTACGTGGTGAATTGGTACAGATGGACGAAGCGTACCAACAGATTATTTCTAGCAAGGAATACCCAGCTCCAGTACAAAAGCTGTTGGGTGAGCTACTGGTTTCAACGACGCTACTAACGGCGACGCTAAAGTTTGAAGGTTCTATCACGATGCAACTGCAAGGTGATGGCCCAGTATCTCTCGCTGTTATTAATGGCGATAACGATCAGAAGATTCGTGGTGTTGCGCGCTTTGACGGTGACATTGCTGACGACGCTGGGCTGCACGACCTTATGGGTAAAGGCCACCTAGTGATCACTATCGATCCTAAAAAAGGTGAGCGTTACCAAGGTATCGTTGGTCTTGAAGGTGACACTCTAGCTGAAGTCCTTGAAGGTTACTTCGCAAACTCTGAACAGCTAAAGACTCGTCTATGGCTACGTACGGGTGAACATGAAGGCAAAGCACACGCTGCGGGTATGTTGCTGCAAGTTATGCCAGACGGCACCGGTACGCCAGATGACTTCGAGCACCTGGAGCAGTTAACTGACACGGTTAAAAACGAAGAGCTATTCTCTCTAGAAGCGAATGATTTGTTGTACCGCCTATATAACCAAGAGAAGGTTCAGGTATTTACCCCTCAACCTGTCGAGTTCTTCTGTGGTTGTTCTCGTGAACGCAGTGGTGCCGCTATCATTACCGTTGCTCAAGAGGAGATCTACGACATCTTGAGTACGGAAGGTAGTGTTGCTCTTCACTGTGATTACTGTGGCACAAACTACTCGTTCGATAAGGGCGACGTTGATGCACTGTACGCAGAAGCAGCAGATAAAGGCGACAATACGGTTCATTAATTTACAGCGTACCAAAAACACGTAATTTACCCCAAAAAGGTCAGCACTCAGCTGGCCTTTTTTGTGATCAAAATAGCGCAAAGCCCGTAACATCTCGTAATAAAATCACCGCTTAATTTTAATCAATTAATAATGTTCTCGCCCCTAGCGCAAAGGTTTGCGTACAGGATAGACTAGTCGGGCCAATATGTGACGAGACGCTTAAAACCCCACGGTTAATATGGATATTTTTTGAGCTGTATCCCTGTTTCCCCCGAGCCTCGTTGCTAGCATGGTGAGCAGATAACAATAAAAAATTAATACAAAATCCCTACAAAATATCCTACAAGGAGCACCTATGACCGTTATGGAACATACTAAGGCTGCACAAATTGATCTAACTAAGCACGGACTGACTGGCGTTACTGAAGTTCTTCGTAATCCTAGCTACGAGCAGTTATTCGTTGAAGAAACACTGCCAGGTTTGGAAGGCTACGAAAAAGGCGTAGTAACGGAACTAGGCTCTGTTGCGGTTGACACTGGTATCTTTACTGGCCGCTCACCAAAAGATAAGTACATTGTTAAAGATGACACTACGCGCGATACCATGTGGTGGTCAGATCAAGGCAAAAATGACAACAAACCGATTACAACTGAAGTATGGAGTGAGCTGAAAGAGCTTGTGACAACTCAGCTATCTGGCAAGCGCCTGTTTGTCATCGACGGTTATTGTGGTGCTAACCCAGATACGCGTTTAAGTGTGCGTATTATCACTGAAGTAGCGTGGCAAGCGCACTTCGTTAAGAACATGTTCATTCGTCCAACTGACGAAGAGCTAGCAACGTTCGAACCTGATTTCGTGGTAATGAACGGTGCTAAAACAACGAACCCTAACTGGGAAAAGCAGGGTCTAAACTCTGAAAACTTCGTTGCTTTCAACCTAACAGAGCGCGTTCAAATCATCGGTGGTACTTGGTACGGCGGTGAGATGAAGAAAGGCATGTTCGCAATGATGAACTACCTGCTTCCTCTGCAAGGCATTGCTTCAATGCACTGTAGTGCAAACGTTGGCGAAGAAGGCGACGTAGCTGTATTCTTCGGCCTATCAGGTACCGGTAAAACAACCCTATCAACCGATCCTAAGCGTGAGCTAATCGGTGATGATGAGCACGGTTGGGATGACGATGGTATCTTCAACTTCGAAGGTGGTTGTTACGCGAAGACGATTCGTCTATCTAAAGAAGCAGAACCAGAAATCTACAATGCAATCCGTCGCGATGCACTGCTAGAAAACGTAACGGTTCGTGGTGATGGTTCTATCGATTTCGATGACGGTTCAAAAACAGAGAACACTCGTGTTTCTTACCCGATTCACCACATCGACAACATTGTTAAGCCAGTATCAAAAGCAGGTCACGCTCAAAAAGTTATCTTCCTAACAGCGGATGCGTTTGGTGTGCTACCACCAGTATCTAAGCTGACTCCGGAGCAAACTAAGTACCACTTCCTATCTGGCTTCACAGCTAAGCTAGCAGGTACAGAGCGCGGTATTACTGAACCAACACCAACGTTCTCTGCGGCATTTGGTGCGGCATTCTTAACTCTTCACCCAACTCAGTACGCTGAAGTGCTTGTGAAGCGTATGGAAGCGGCTGGCGCTGAAGCTTACCTAGTGAACACAGGTTGGAATGGCACAGGCAAACGTATCTCAATCCAAGATACTCGCGGCATCATCGACGCTATCCTAGATGGCTCAATCGACCAAGCTGAAACTAAGGTTATCCCTATGTTTAACCTAGAAGTACCGCTAGCGTTGCACGATGTTGACCCAGCGATTCTTGACCCACGAGATACTTACACTGACCCACTACAATGGGAAAGCAAAGCGAAAGATCTAGCAGAGCGCTTCATCAACAACTTTGATAAGTACACAGACAATGCTGAAGGTAAGTCACTGGTTGCGGCAGGTCCTCAACTAGACTAACCCAACATCTGCTCGGGCTTAGCCAAAAGCGAACGCCCAATTTAAAATGATATTTTTGTAGCAAGCCCCTCTTTTGAGGGGCTTTTTTGTTGCTGCTTGCCCCTTTTTGTTCCACTCTGTTTTGAGACTATTGAAATTTAAGGCTTTCAGGGAATGAAAAAGGTATTCATGGTGATTGGCATTGTGGTTGCCATCATCGTTGCGACTATCGCAGCGTTGTTATTAAGCCTACAAACTCAATACCGATCGGATGTTGCTAACTTTTTTATCAAGCATACGCTTGAACAACCTGTACTCATTGAAGACGTTGAGTATCAAGCGCCTTATCACATCACCTTGATGGGCATTACCCAAAGCCAACCTGATAAACAAAAACCTCTCTATATCGACAAGATCGATCTTTGGTTCAGTCCCAGCTCGATTACAGAAGCTAAACTGGTCTTGGACTCCGTCTTGATCAGTGGCCTACAATTGGAGGTAAGCGATCTAGAGACATTCACGCCGTTATTCACCCAACCAAACATCAAGCTCCGCCAGCTAGCCATCAATAATCTCGACTTTTCGACCCCAGACTTTAATGCACGAGGCATCGACCTCCAGATCTCCGATCCAACGTGGGATGACAACAACACATTGCTGCCTTATGGCAAAATCCAACTCTCAGCCACGCAGCTGTATTGGCAAGGAGAAGCCTTCGATAACCTGTTGTTTGACCTAGACTTAAAACCTAGCGACAGCACGCTTTATGGCGCTTCATTTGACTGGCGCGGTGCCAAGATTTCAGGACAAGCAGAGCAGTATCAGCAAGATTGGTCGTTGGTGAATGTGACCGTCGATGGCTTGCGACTCAATCAGAAACAGACCCAAAGCCTACTAAGCAAAGAGTGGGATGTAGCCGGTATTCAGGTCAATCACATCAATAGCTTAGATATTCTGCGCAGCGACGTGGAATGGCAAGATGGTCACCTCGCAGCTTTTGATGCCTCACTAGAAAATATCCAACTGCCTTTTGAGCTGTGGAAGCAACAGAAAGCCATTTTCTCTCTGCAAGCAGAGGGAGTGACCATTGATGATGACATGTTCATAGAGCCAAGTATCAAGCTCAATTTAGATCCGAACCAGATTCTGATTGAAGATTTCTATACTCAATTCTTACAAGGCAGTATTCAACTTAATGGCGAAGTCACCCCTAGCAGTATTCAATTAGCGCAGCTCGACCTGCAAGGCATAAAGTGGATTACGGAAAGCCAAGATAAAGTTCTACCATCCGCTCGCCTATTGCCTTGGCTGACACAGCTTCAGCAAGCCTCTATTGACCGACTTAATATAGAACGTAGCCAACTTATCCAACTCGCAAACAAACCTTACTGGCAGGTCTCAGGGCTGCATGTCGAAGGACATCAGGTTCAACTGCTGCAACAGAGAAAGTTAGGACTGTGGCAAGGCAAGTTGATGGTTAGCGCCAACGATGCCAGCTATCAAAATATTGTCAGTGTTCAACCCGTGGTTGAAATGAATAGCGAACAAGGGAAATGGACTCTAACACGCCTGTTTATGCCACTAAAGCACGGCTATATTGAAGCCAACGCGACACTCGACTTCAACCAAATCAGTAAGCCATGGAGCTTAGATATCTCTGCCGATGGATTACCCATAGCACCCATGCTGCAGCAACTCGAATTACCGCTCGATGCAACCGGCTATGGTGAGTTTGAACTTCAAGCCGCAGGCTTGTATGGCGATTCCTTGATGCTCGGTTACTCAACCACAGGGCAACTCACTGGCAGTGTTCGCCAAGGTGTGATGACCTTTAACGATAAGCTTTCTGAAACATCGACTGATAACGTGTTTGAAATCCCAGAGCTTAATGCGAATTTTGACCGTGGTCGCTTCACTCTCGAACCAATGCACATTATTGGTGCATCCTCAGCAGAGCAAGGTACACAAAGAGTTCAAACGCTCAACGGTGAGGTCTCTGGAGAGCTCGATTTGCTAGAAACTAGCAAACACACTCTATCCATTTCGTTATCGGACCAATGCCATCAAATCTCAGGAAAGCTCACCCAACCTGAGTATTCCGAGATTAACGACTGCCAACAAAAAAGCGCCACTCCACAGGAGTAGCGCCTTGTATCTGTATCTGTATCTGTATCTGTATCTGTATCTGTATCTGTT
>NZ_JACJFF010000101.1:0-17498 GCF_014164465.1 Vibrio sp. SG41-7
ATTACATCAGGGCCATGAACACAATAATAATGTGCTCAATAAATAGGCCGAATATATGAAGGCAATGACTCTATTACCAAACGTGTAAAATTACTTGCAAACTGGGTGGGTCCATATATGACGGTTCAATGTGAGTTTTGTTTTAGTCCGTCATCCTCAAGAGCGAGGAACGAGCGAATTGAGGCTCTCTTACCTACTCAGCTCCAAATAGCAGACACAAAAAAGCGGAGCCAAATGGCTCCGCTTTTATCGATAGAATGCAAAAAGAATTACTTCTTAGTAAGCTTCTCTTTAATACGAGCTGACTTACCAGAACGCTCACGTAGGTAGTACAACTTGGCACGACGTACTGCACCACGGCGTTTAACTTCGATGCTATCAACCATTGGAGAGTGAGTTTGGAACGCACGCTCTACGCCTTCACCGTTCGAGATCTTACGAACTGTGAATGCAGAGTGTAGACCACGGTTACGAATAGCGATTACAACGCCTTCGAAAGCCTGTAGACGCTCACGGTCACCTTCTTTTACCTTAACCTGAACTACAACAGTGTCACCTGGTGCGAATTTAGGAAGGTCTGATTTTAGTTGCTCTTCTTCAAGAGCCTTGATGATGTTGCTCATTTGTATAAATTCCTAGAATAAACTGATACTAAATTTAATAGGTTACTGCTTGCTTTTCGTTAAGAGCGTTGCTCTTTAATGAATTCAGCCAGTAATTGTTCCTGTTCGTCAGTCAGAGCTAGGTTTTCCAGGAGCTCTGGTCTTCTTAGCCAAGTTCGGCCCAACGATTGTTTTAATCGCCAGCGACGAATGTCCTTATGGTTTCCAGACTTGAGTACCGATGGCACATCTTTATCGTCTAGCACCTCAGGGCGCGTATAATGGGGACAATCTAGCAAACCATTTGCAAAAGAATCTTCTTCTGCTGAAGCGAAATCTCCAAGTACACCCGGAACAAACCGAGAGACTGAATCAATCAACGTCATGGCTGGCAGTTCGCCACCCGTCATCACAAAATCGCCAATCGACCATTCTTCGTCGACTTCAGATTGAATAATGCGCTCATCTACCCCTTCATAGCGACCACAAATAAGAAGCAAGTTCTCGTTTGTTGCCAACTCTTCAACACCTTTCTGGTCGAGTTTACGACCTTGAGGTGAAAGATAGATTACTTTCGTCTTTCCCGGTGCTGCTTGCTTGGCAGTTTGGATAGCATCGCGCAAAGGCTGAACCATCATTAACATGCCAGGACCACCACCGTAAGGTCTATCATCAACAGTGCGATGTTTATCATGAGTGAAATCGCGAGGATTCCATGTCTCAATAGATAAAAGACCTTTTTTAACCGCTTGACCTGTTACTCCAAAATCAGTAACAGAACGGAACATTTCAGGAAACAGGCTAATAATGCCAACCCACATGTGTTCTCTCGCTCTGTAATTTGGAGTTAGAATCCAGGATCCCAGTCAACTTCGATCCGGCGAGCTTCGCGATCAACTTTCTTGATCACTTGCTCTTCAAGGTACGGTACTAACCGTTCCTTTTGGCCAAAAGCATCTTTAAGATTTGCTTTAATTACTAGAACATCGTTCGAGCCAGTTTCTAATAGGTCAGTGACCTCACCAAGGTCGTAACCTTTAGTGGTAAAAACTTGCATACCGAACAATTCGCGCCAGTAGAATTCATCTTCTGACAATTCAGGTAACGAAGCAGGGTCAATAGCAATTTCAAAGTTAGTCATCAGTTGCGCGTCTTCACGAACATCTAATCCCGCTAGCTTACATACATAACCTTGGCCATGACGTTTCCAGCTCTCAACTTTGTACTCAACCCACTTACCCTTTTGGTTTAAATACCAAGGGCTGTAATCAAATATGCTTTCAGCATTGTCTGTGTAGGAGAACACTTTAAGCCAGCCACGAATACCATAGGTAGACCCAAGTTTACCCATGACAATTCTATTATTTTGCTCGCTCATCGTTTCTTTACCCTTCATCGACATAAGCTATTTCTCTTTAAAAAAGAATTAAGCCGCTTTTTGAGCGTCTTTAACTAGCTTAGCTACACGATCAGATAGAGATGCGCCTTGACCAACCCAGTGGTTAACACGATCTAGGTCTAGACGTAGACCTTCTTCTTGACCTTGAGCAGTAGGGTTAAAGAAACCTACTTTCTCGATGAAACGGCCAGTTACAGAGTTACGGCTATCCGCAACTACGATTTGATAAAATGGGCGCTTCTTTGCACCGTGACGTGCCAAACGAATGGTTACCATGTCGTCCTCTTTGCTTTCTTAATAAAATAATTAACCCCAAGTATAAGTAAATAGCTTGGGGTCTCGTGCCAAATTAAAGCCCCGGAATTTTACTCTTATTCCGGTGCAATGCAAGGGCTTTAGCTATTTTTTCACCAACATAGCAACCGGACACTTTCTGTGACACGGCTAACACTATGAAAAGTAACGTAGCTAAAGCTTACATTTGTAGATTATCGACCAAACGGGTTAAAACCACCACCCATTCCGCCCATACCTCCACCGCCGCCCATCATGCCTTGCATGTTGCGCATCATGCCTTTCATTCCACCTTTCTGCATTTTCTTCATCATCTTCTGCATTTGAGTGAACTGTTTAAGCATACGGTTTACATCTTGTACCTGCGTACCAGAACCTGCAGCAATACGCTTTTTGCGTGAGCCTTTGATTAGGTCTGGACGCTGACGTTCTTTCATTGTCATAGAGTTGATGATCGCTTCCATTTGCTTGAACATCTTGTCATCAACTTTATCTTTAACGTTGTCTGGTAGCTGAGACATGCCTGGAAGCTTATCCATCATGCCCATCATTCCGCCCATGTTTTTCATCTGACCAAGCTGCTCACGGAAGTCTTCAAGGTCAAAGCCTTTCTTCTCTTTGAACTTCTTAGCCAGTTTCTCTGCTTTCTCGGTATCAACGTTTTTCTGTAGGTCTTCAATAAGAGACAGTACGTCGCCCATACCTAAGATACGAGAAGCAACACGATCTGGGTGGAATGGTTCTAGTGCGTCAGTCTTTTCACCAACACCTAAGAATTTAATCGGCTTGCCAGTGATATGACGAACAGACAGTGCAGCACCACCTCGCGCATCACCATCAACTTTCGTCAAGATAACACCGGTTAGTGGTAGCGTATCACCAAAAGCTTTTGCAGTGTTCGCAGCATCTTGACCTGTCATTGCATCAACAACGAACAGAGTCTCTACTGGTTTAATTGCTGTATGAAGCTCTTTGATCTCGCCCATCATCTCTTCATCGATAGCCAAACGACCAGCAGTATCGACAATTAGCACGTCGTAGAATTTCTTCTTCGCATGGTCGATTGCAGCGTTTGCAATATCAAGAGGCTTTTGATCAGCTGAAGATGGGAAGAAGTCGACGCCAACATCGCTTGCTAACGTTTCAAGCTGTTTGATTGCCGCTGGACGGTAAACGTCGGCAGACACAACCAAAACTTTCTTCTTGTCACGCTCAGTCAGGAGCTTAGATAGCTTACCTACCGATGTGGTTTTACCCGCACCTTGTAGACCTGCCATTAAAATAACGGCTGGCGGCTGTGCTGCTAGGTCAAGAGCCTCGTTAGACTCACCCATCACCGCTTCAAGCTCAGCTTGAACGATCTTAATGAATTCTTGACCAGGAGTTAGAGATTTAGAAACCTCAACACCCACAGCGCCTTCTTTTACGCGCTTAACAAAATCGCGGACAACGGGCAGTGCAACGTCGGCTTCAAGTAGCGCCATACGTACTTCACGCAGCGTCTCTTTTATATTGTCTTCGGTCAGACGACCTTTACCGCTGATGTTCTTCAGCGTTTTGGATAGACGATCCGTTAAATTATCAAACATAGTTTTCTCTTCGCTCAAAACTGCGACTATTACTGTGAGTATACATTAGCGCGGATTAGAGTCATACCCGTTGTAGAGCGTTAATCATCCACGCTTGTGATGTGAGACATTATTCACTTGGAATTGAATGAGGTTCACCATAGCCCCAAAGAGCGATGCGAGGTATAATTCGCCAATTAGTAATCATTTAAATGGATACCATGGACAGTCTTATTGCGATCGCAGCGGCCTTTCTTTATACAATGGCGATTTCCACGATCATTCCAGGTCTCGTGCACCAAACAGGAATCCGCGTAAAAACGGTGTTTATCAGCGCATTACTTGCTTTAGCTTTCCATGCTTGGTTGCTTGGCGATTTAATTTTTAATGCCAGTGGCCAAAACCTCAGTATCTTGAACGTTGCTTCATTGATCAGTTTAATCATCTCTTTGGTCATGAGCGGTGCGATGCTCAAAACCCGTTTGTGGTTCATCTTGCCGGTTGTTTATAGCTTCGCAGCTCTAAATCTAATGGCTGCCACTTTTCTTTCAAGCACGTTCATCAAACATCTAGAGAATGACCCAAAGCTGCTACTGCACATCTCTTTGGCTTTGTTCTCATACGCGACGTTGACTATCGGTGCGCTATACGCCCTACAACTTGCGTGGCTAGATCACAAACTTAAAAAGAAAAAAGCGTTAGTGATAAACCCTAACCTACCTCCTTTAATGATGGTGGAAAGACAGCTTTTCAAGATCATTCTGATCGGTAATGGCTTATTAACAGGTACTTTATTGACAGGCCTTATCTTCGTACAAGATATGTTTGCTCAAGGAAAAGCACACAAGGCTGTATTGTCTTTTATTGCTTGGGTTATCTACTCCATCCTTCTATGGGGTCACTATCAGAAAGGTTGGCGTGGACAAAAAGTCACTTGGTTCGCACTTGCCGGTGCCAGCATGCTCACATTAGCCTACTTCGGTAGCCGCTTCGTTCAGGAAATCATCCTGAATTAGTCTGTAAAATGAAGGCAATGTCTCACACACCTTGCCTTTAAAATATTGAGTCCGTTAGATTCAATTGACATCTCGACCATGTTCGGTCATAAATTAATCAAGATACACAAATAGGAAAAGAATAGTTTTGGACGACATATCAACGGGTATCTTATTTGCGCTACTCGCGTGTCTCATTGTAATTTCTGGTTATTTCTCTGGTTCCGAAACAGGCATGATGTCCTTGAACCGCTACCGTTTAAAGCACTTGGCCAATACGGGTCATAAAGGTGCCAAACGCGTAGAAAAACTTCTGAACCGCCCAGACAGATTGATCGGCCTCATTCTCATCGGCAACAATCTAGTCAACATTCTTGCGTCTGCGATCGCGACTATTCTTGGTATGCGCATCTACGGGGATATCGGCGTCGCAATTGCGACCGGTGTCCTGACTCTCGTGATCCTCGTGTTTGCCGAGGTAACCCCAAAAACCATCGCCTCTCTGTTTCCAGAGCGTGTCTCTTACGCCAGTAGTATCCTTTTGATGATCCTGATGAAGGTATTGTCACCATTGGTGATATTGGTGAACTTCATTACCAACGGTTTTATTCGTATCTTAGGCGTCAAAGCCCGCCATGATGCGACCGACCACTTAAGTTCTGAAGAGCTGAGAACCGTGGTAAATGAAGCGGGAAGCCTGATACCTCAGCGCCACCAAGATATGTTGGTGTCTATTTTAGATTTAGAACACGTAACCGTGAACGACATCATGGTGCCTCGAAATGAAATCACTGGCATCGACATCAATGATGACTGGAAATCTATCGTTCGCCAATTAACTCACTCCCCTCATGGGCGTATTGTGTTATATCGTGACCAGATAGATGAAGTGGTTGGCATGCTTAGGTTACGAGAAGCTTACCGCTTGATGCTTGAAAAGAACGAATTCAATAAAGAGACACTGTTGCGTGCTGCGGATGAGATCTACTTTATTCCTGAAGCGACACCACTCAATATCCAACTACTTAAGTTTCAGCGCAATAAACAGCGCATAGGTTTGATTGTGGATGAGTATGGCGATATCAACGGCTTGGTTACCCTTGAAGATATTCTAGAAGAAATCGTTGGTGAGTTTACGACCTCAATTGCACCAAGCTTATCTGAAGAGATCACACCGCAAAGCGATGGCAGCTTCTTGATTGAAGGCAGCGCCAATATCCGTGACATAAACAAAGGCTTGCAGTGGACACTACCTACAAACGGCCCAAGAACACTTAATGGTTTAATACTGGAACACCTTGAAGACATTCCAGAAAGTCACCTGAGTGTTCAGGTTGCGAGTCATCCAATGGAAATTGTCGAACTCGAAGAGAACCGTATCAAGCTCGTTCGCGTGTTCCCGCAGATCGTTAACGGATAAAAGTGGTTTGCTGGACTGGGATAACTAAGTGAGTAATCACAAGCTCACTGCGACAACTGCCTAACCCTAAAATATGTCTCGTCCTAAAATACGTTGACGAAAAAGGCCCGGTTCATTGAACCGGGCCTTTTAGTATCTAACTCGCTCTGTCTCTAGAGTGAAGCGTATTCAAGGTGAACTAACAATGACTAGTCGATCTTAAGCTCTTGAAGCATCGACTCTGGCAGTGCCAGTTCATCATTTTTGTTTACAGAGATACCGGCAGCGATGATCGCATTAGCGATATCTTTAGCTTCATCCAAAGAGTGCATTGCCGCGGTACCACATTGGTACTCGTTCAGCTCAGGGATCTTATTTTGATTCTCAACTTTCAGCACATCTTGCATTGCAGCCAACCAACCGTCTGCTACTTGCTGCTCTGAAGGCGTACCAATTAGGCTCATGTAGAAACCAGTACGACAGCCCATTGGTGAAATATCGATAATCTCTACATCTGAACCGTTCAATTGATTACGCATAAATCCTGCGTAAAGGTGCTCTAGAGTATGGATACCTTTCTCAGATAGGATGTCTTTGTTTGGCGCAGTAAAACGCAGGTCAAACACAGTGATGGTATCCCCTTTTGGGGTTTGCATTGTTTTAGCTACACGAACTGCAGGTGCGTTCATGCGCGTGTGATCAACAGTGAAACTATCTAATAAAGGCATTGCTCTTCTCCATGACGGTTGGCTTTAGAAAAACCAACTTCTATTGTCTTCTAGTTCTTTACGACACTGTTTAAGCTGCCATCCATAATCTTTTGCTTGCTGTTCGACTTTGCGCGCCACCTTAATCAACGATGGTTTGCTATTGTATGACTTGCGCTTATAGCCACCACGACCTTCATGATAAGCCAAATACTGGCTATACGGATCCCATAGTGAGATACCAAGCTGACGACGCGTCTCGCTGGTGTACCAACCGATGAACATCAATGCATCATCAAAATTGGTTCTTGAGCCACCGTTATTGGTCGCCTTTTGGAAATCTTCCCAAGCAGGGTCTTGAGCTTGTGCATAACCGTAGGCACTACTCACGCGTCCCCACGGAATAAAGCCAAGAATGTAATCTTTAGGTGGGCGCGCATCATGACGATAGCTACTCTCTTGTTTCACAAAAGCCATCGCTACGTTGATCGGCGTACCCCACTCTTCTTGCATATCGAGTGCATCTTCATACCACGACGGGTGTTCTCTGAAGATGCTACACAAGTTATCTTGCTGCTTTGGCGGTGGCGTTGCACATCCAACCAATAGGCTAGAGACAACACCAACAGTCACTACTGGCAACCATTTTCCACTTACGCGTTTAGGCTGGCCTAATAAGGCTTGCTTCCTTTCCACCAAAGTCTCGCTATGCTTTTAAATACGAAAAATAATCCGTTAAGAAGCTGTCAAAATCTTGAGTGCTTGCTTCTTCACTTTGTTGCTGAGCAATCACAGAGCGTTGAACTTCCGCTTCCATCAACTCAGCTGAGTAAACTTTATATTGGTGTGCTTTGTGTTGCTGAGCGTACGTTTTTCCTAACGCACAACCCACTTTACCCAAGCCACCTAATTTTTTGGTCTCTTCTAGCAACTGGCCAGAAATGGTCAGCTCTGGGTTATCGATCCAAGTTTCAAGCGTATCGCACGTTTCTTGGTATGCACGACCACCTTGTTCAGCATCCATCAACTCAGCGATAACACGAAGATCTTTGAATACGCGTTTAGCCCAATCTTGCAGAGACAGTCTCTCGCCATCACAACCAATCTTGAGTTCTAAACCAACCTGACGACCTTCTAAGATCACCTTGTTCCAGTTATCGCGCCAGCATTCAAGTTCGCAGTTATCCATCTCAGCAGAGTCAGATAGAACACTCCAAGTTAAGAATAGATCGAGGAAGCGAACTTGTTGCTCATTGATACCAATTGAGCTGAATGGGTTTACGTCCAAAGAACGAACCTCGATGTACTCAACACCAGCACGAGCCAGTGCTTCCGATGGTTTTTCACCACTTTTCGCCACGCGCTTAGGGCGAATTGGTGCATAAAGCTCGTTCTCGATTTGAAGAACGTTACTATTCAATTGACGGTATTCACCATCAACCTTAGTGCCTATCTCAGCAAACTCTTCTGATGGCGTGCGAATCGCTTGGTTCAGACCTTCAAGGTACTGGTCTAGGCTGTTGAAGCCAATCTTTAATACGCTTTGAGCACTATTGGTGTAGCCAAGATCACTCAGGCGAAGTGCCGTTGCTTTTGGCAGATACAGTGTCTCGCCAACCTTCTCAAAAGGTAACTTTGTCTCTCTTCCTTTGATGAAAGAAGGACATAGTGCAGGTGAAGCACCGAAGAAATATGGGATTAACCAACCAAAACGGTAATAATTACGAATCAAACCAAAGTACGCATCTGACTTAGCTTCACAACGCGCTTCTTCTGTTTGCTCTCCAAACAGGCTATCCCAAAAACTTTCTGGGAAAGAGAAGTTGAAGTGAACACCAGAAATAATCTGCATCAGGCTACCGTAACGGCGCTTTAGGCCTTCACGATATAGCGTCTTCATTTTGCCGTTGTTAGAGGTGCCGTATTGCGCTAGCTGAATGTAATCTTCACTGCCTACGTAACAAGGCATAGAAAGCGGCCACATCTTTTCGCCATCTAACTTGGTTTGTGTGAAGTGATGGATATCAGACAACTGATTCAAAAGAGTCGGAACGTCGTTAGAAACAGGCGTAATAAACTCCAGTAGCGACTCGGAAAAATCGGTCGTTACCCATCCGTTCATCAACGCAGATCCCAAAGCCTTTGGGTGCGGCCCGGTAGCAAGATGCCCATCTTCCGTGTAGCGTAACGTTTCCCTTTCAACACCACGACCAAATTGAGAGAAGGTCTTAGGGTTGGTTGCAACTTGCTTTAGTCGCGCAGCAAAATCAGTCAAAATTCAGTTCACTTATCTTATATCGTTCTGATTAGAACTATCATAAATTAGGTTGGAGGAGAAAAATAGAGTCTTTTCCCTCCCCCTTTAATGTGTACTCTAACGAATGATTTCAAGCTCTTCTATTGGAATATCTAACTTTTCTAGTTGAGGACGAAGCGAAGTCGCATCACCAACAACAATTATTTGATAATCATTCGGGTCAAACCATTTCTTAGATAGCTCGTTTAAAGTCTCTTTTGAGACCGTTTCAACTATCTGATTACGTTGTTGCAGATAATCTTCATCAAGGCTCAGCGCAACAATATTACTCAACAACCCAGCCTTTTGACTTGGCGTTTCGTATTTAAGTGCATCTTGTTGACCGACGGCAAGGCGCATAAATTTCACCTCTTCGTCAGTTAATCCACTCTGACTAAATTCATTTAGCTCAGAGATAAACTCTTGAATCGATGGAACCGTCGCATTGGCTCTCACTTGAGCACTAAATACTACCGCACCAGTTTCACGCGTACTCGCGAAGTAACCGCTCGCACCGTAAGTGTACGCCTTGTCTTCACGTAAGTTTTGGTTAATGCGGCTATTGAAGTTACCGGCTAAGTTAAAGTTGGCTAACTGGCTCAAATACAACTCACCAGTCGCGTCGAAAGGTAAACCTTTACGTACTAAACGAACAATACTTTGCGGTGCACCCGGTTTATCAACTAAATACAGATGCTGTCCTGAAAGCTCTTTGATGATCTGCGGACGCGTTAGTGGTGCCGCATCGCCTTGCCACTGTTCAAAGAATTGTAGCTGTTTCCCTATCTCTTTCTTCGATATGTCTCCCACAACAACAATATTGGCACCTTCCGGTGTGTAGTGTTGTGCATAGAATTTTTTCACATCATCTAAGGTTAGATCCGATAGAGACGCCTTGGTGCCATCGCTTGCTCGAGCAAAAATACTGTCACCAAATAGCACTTCACGGGTTGCTTGAGAAGCCATCCAACTTGGTTGTTGATGCTGATAGACAACACCTTCAAGCATCTGCTTCTTAACACGTTCAAAGTCTTGCTCATCAAACTTAGGCTCAAACAGAACCTCTTGTACGATCGCTAAGGTTTGAGGCAGGTTTTTCTCTAACGTTGAAACCGAAATATCCGTGGTATAACTGCCTGCGCCAATGCTAACGCTACTGCCAAGCTTATCTAAGGTCGCCTGTAGTTCTTCAACCGTTCGTTTAGTCGCCCCCTCTTCCATCATCGAAGCCGTTAGGTTCGCTAAGCCTTCTTGACCTTTACGAACATAGCGTTCGCCTGCAGGCAGTTGAATTTGCAGCTGTACTGTCGGCGTTTCACTGGTCACGGTACCAATCAAGTCAGTGCCGTTCGCAAAGTGCATGCGGTACAACTCAGGCATGGTCGCTTCAACACCAAAGTTCACTTCTGGCATCACGCTGCGATCAAATGTGTTTGGCGCCTTTCTGAAATCCAGTTGGTCTTCCGTCACCTTGCTGTATTCAGGAAGGGTACGTGCAGGTGTGGTAAAGGTAGCCTCACGAACCGCTAAGTCCAGTTTTTTCTTAGGAACCACACTCAACGTAACCTTGTGCTTGCCTTCGATGAAATCTTGGTATGCCTTGCTTACGCTTTCTGGAGTAACCGCTCGAATTTGATCGAGTTGCGATTCAATGCGATCCGGCTGACCATAGAAGGTTTGGTTAGACGCAAGCTGTGAAACCTTGCCTTTAACACTTTGCAGTGCAAAAACTGCATCCGCTTCTGCCATACCAGTGATCTGGTCTAAACGCTCTTGTTCAACGCCCTCTTTCGAGAATTGATCTAAGGTATCCATCAGCTCTTTGTTCAGAACCGTCAAATCGCCTTTTTCACCTGAATTACCCATCGCATACACATACATGGTACATGCAAGCTCAGCACAATCATGGAAAGATCCTGCGCTCACCGCTTTTTGCGTTTTTACGAGGTTTTGATACAGGTAACTGTTGGTGCCAGAACCTAACACATTGGACAGTGCATTCAATGAAGCCTGCGTCTCTTCACCACGATACGTTGTTGGCCAACCAACAAGCACCATCGGCTGACGAATATTATCTTTTAAGGTGATGTACTTGTCTTCAGTCAGCACTGCAGGTTGCTTCTCTGCCGCCTTAACTTCAGGTCCTTGAGGGATAGGGCCAAAGTACTTGTTAACCCACTCTAGCGTGTCATCAACGTCGATATCACCACCGATCGTTAACACGGCATTGTTTGGGCCATACCAACGTAAGAAAAATGCCTTAAGGTCATTCACATCAACACGATCTAAGTCTTCAACATAACCGATTGGTTGCCACGAGTAAGGGTGACCTTCTGGATACAGTGCTTCTCCCATGCGCTCCCACATCAAACCGTAAGGGCGGTTTTCATAGCTTTGCGCTCGCTCATTCTTAACCGTGCCTCTTTGCACCTCAAATTTCTTTTGAGAAACCGCATCTAACAAGAAACCCATTCTGTCTGATTCTAACCACAACATTTTTTCAAGTTGGTTAGAAGGAACGGTTTCAAAGTAGTTAGTGCGGTCACGGTTGGTGGTGCCATTTAACGAACCACCCGCTTCGGTGATGATCTTAAAGTGCTGTTGATCACCGACGTTCTCTGAGCCTTGGAACATCATGTGTTCAAAGAAGTGAGCAAAGCCTGATTTGCCAATCTGTTCACGAGCAGAACCCACATGATAGGTCACATCAACATGAACAAGTGGATCAGAATCATCAGGAGAAAGAATAACGGTCAAGCCGTTTTCAAGCTGATACTTCGCATAAGGAATCACGACTTTATCTTTAGAAGGCTTAACCTCTTCTAACAGAGTGACGCCTTCCGGTAACGAGGAAAAGAAGGGTGTTGAGCTAGGTACATTGTAAGAACAGCCAGCAATGGCGATAAGAGAAAATGTACCAAGTAAAACCTTTTTCATAGGTTCTCCTTAGAAAAAACCGAAGTAGATAGCAGCAAGTAAGCTGTAGCGAGCGGCTTTGCCAATCGCTATCAAAATAACGCTAGGGATAAATTTCATTCTCAGCCAACCGGCAGCTAGACACAAAGGATCACCAATGATGGGTAACCAACTGAATAACAGTGTCCAGTAACCATAACGGCTCAGCCAAGCCATAGCCTTATGACCATGCTTTTCAGATTGAGTTCGATTAGGCAACCATAAACCAATCCAATAGTTGGTCAGGCCCCCCAAAGTATTACCGAGTGTCGCCAGAAGAATGATCGATGATGTTGAGAACTGCTCTAAGCTCAAGGCTGCCACAAGGCTCGCTTCTGATCCCCCGGGCAATAATGTGGCACTCAAAAAGCCACTAATAAAGAGTACCCACAGCGCCGAGTCAGAGAACCACAGCGCTATGTTTTCAAACAGAGAATTAAAAAACTCTAGCACTGCCTATCAACCTTCTTGCATTTTAAGTAGCACCTTGCCTCTGGTGTGTCCGGTTTCAACCTGTAGATGAGCTGACTGCGCTTCGTCTAACTGGTAGATACCTTGAATTTCTGTTTTGAGCAATCCGACACTGACCATGTACAGCATAGTGTCCATTTGCTCTGGGTTTGGCTCAACCAGCATACCTGATGCAGTAAAGCCTAATAATGTTGCTTTTTCGCAGATCAATTCTGCAGATAAAGTTGGGACTGTCACCACTCTTGCGCCATCTTTTAGACACTTCAATGCATCGAGAGCGGTATCGCCACCGACCAAATCAATCAGCACATCAACATCAGAGACTCTTTCCGATGCTGGCGCAAATTTATAGTTAATCGCATGAGCGCCTAGCGTTGCTAAGTAATCAAGATTCGCTTCGCTACAAGTTGTGTAAACCTCGGCTTTCGCTGCCACGGCGATTTGAACCGCTAGATGACCAACGCCGCCAGCACCCGCTAAGATAAGTACGCGATCGCCCTCTTTCACTTCCGCTTTGTTGAGTGCTTGGGCTGCCGTTTGGCTGGCTAGTGGTAATGCAGCAGCCGCTTCTAGAGTCACCGAATCAGGAACCATGCTTAATGCCGCTTCTGGGACACACACATATTGGCTGTAACCGCCACCTTGCAGTGGGAAACCAATAAAGCCTGCCACGTTGTCGCCAACCGCAAAGCGCTCAGCCTGCTCCCCTAGGGTGACAATTTGCCCTGAAATGTCATAACCAGGTACCCAAGGCAGGTTATCTTTGTTCTGTGCTGCAGCCCAACCTAGACCAGCACGGGTTTTAACATCAATCGGATTAATGCCCGAAAAGGAAACTTTAACCACGACTTCTCCAGCCTTAGGCTCAGGAATAGCACGGGTTTGAATACTGAGGTTTTCGACACCGCCGAATTGAGTAATCGCTATCTGTTTATTTTCCATTTCCACATTTCCTTGATTGATAAAAGCCCTAATGAGCAAGCACCCTAATTGATAAAAAGAAAGGGATGCGAAAGCATCCCTTTGACTATAAACCATTTAATAAGGCTAAGTTAACCGCTCATTCGTAAATTGACGACCAATTAACGTAACGATACGTGACCTAGGAACCTACTAACCCACTAGAGCCAATAGAATACCCGCCGCAACCGCACTACCAAGTACACCAGCTACATTCGGGCCCATCGCATGCATCAACAAGAAGTTCTGAGGGTTTGCCTCAAGACCAACCTTGTTTACCACACGAGCCGCCATCGGAACCGCTGATACACCAGCCGCGCCAATCAATGGGTTGATGTCTTCTTTAGAGAAGCGATTAAGCAACTTCGCCATTAACACGCCACCCGCCGTACCAATACTAAACGCCACCGCACCTAAACCTAAAATACCCAGCGTCTCTAAGTTCAAGAACGTGTCCGCTTGAAGCTTAGAACCAACACCTAGGCCAAGGAAAATAGTTACGACGTTAATCAGTTCGTTTTGAGCTGTTTTTGAAAGGCGATCAACCACACCCGCTTCACGCATTAAGTTACCCAAGCAGAACATACCTACTAGAGGTGTTGCTGAAGGTAGGAACAGAATCGTCATCAGTAGTACAGCAAGCGGGAAAAGGATCTTCTCGGCTTTACCAACGTGACGTAACTGCGCCATCTTAATCTTGCGTTCTTCCGGCGTCGTTAGCGCTTTCATGATAGGTGGCTGAATAATAGGAACCAAAGCCATATAGCTATAAGCCGCAACCGCAATGGCACCTAGTAGGTCAGGAGATAACTTACTCGCCAAGAAGATCGCGGTTGGGCCATCGGCACCACCAATGATCGCAATTGACGAAGCATCTGCCATTGAGAATTCCATTCCTGGAACATAGTTCAGCAAGATCGCACCAAATAGCGTTGCGAAGATACCAAACTGAGCCGCAGCCCCTAGCCATAACGTTTTAGGGTTAGCAATCAACGCACCGAAGTCCGTCATTGCACCAACACCCATAAAGATCAGCAGTGGGAAAATACCCGTTTCAATACCAATGTAGTAAACGTAGTAAAGCAAACCACCGGGATCAGTAAACCCAGCATTTGGAATGTTTGCTAGTACAGCACCAAAACCAATCGGTAATAAAAGTAACGGTTCAAATCCTTTACGAATTGCCAAAAACAACAATAAGCAACCGACCAGCATCATACAAATCTGGCCGAACTCAAAGTTAGCGATCCCTGTTTCAGACCATAAGGTCATCAATCCTTCCATGGTACTCCCTTACGCTAAGCTTAGTAGTGGAGCGCCTACAGTAACTGCATCGCCTTCTTTAACATTCAATTCCTGAACGATACCACCACGAGCAGCACGAACCTCCGTTTCCATTTTCATCGCTTCCAAGATCAGTAGCACATCGCCTTCAGCCACTTCAACACCAGGCTGAACGATAACTTTGAAGATGTTACCTGCTAATGGAGCTGGAACCGCTTCTGCATCAGAAGCCGCGGCAGGTGCAGCTTGAGACGCTTGTGCTGGTTTCGCTGATGGAGATACTGATGTCAGTTCGCCTTGTGGCCCGACTTCAACATCATAAACTTGACCATCAACCTTCACGCTGTAGCTTTCAATGCTACCTGCAACAGGCTGTGGTGCCGCAACAGGAGCTGCCGTTTCTGCAGTTGGTGCAGGTTCAAATGCTTCAGGATTACGACGGTTCTTAAGGAACTTAAGACCAACTTGTGGGAAAAGTGCGTATGTCAGTACATCATCAACGGTATCTTCAGCGAGTGAAATGCCATCTGATTTCGCTTTTTCTAAAAGGTCTGTCGTTAACGTATCCATTTCAGACTTAAGTAAATCAGCAGGACGACACGTGATTGGCTCTGCACCATCTAACACTTTCGCTTGCAATTCAGCATCAACCTCAGCAGGCGCTTGACCGTATTCACCTTTCAGTAGACCCGCAGTCTCTTTAGTGATGCTCTTGTAGCGCTCACCCGTCAGAACGTTGATAACCGCTTGAGTACCAACAATCTGAGAAGTAGGAGTTACCAAAGGAATGTAACCCAACTCTTTACGTACGCGAGGGATCTCTTCGAGCACTTCGTCCATACGGTCGGCTGCGCCCTGTTCTTTAAGCTGGCCTTCCATGTTGGTTAACATGCCGCCAGGAACCTGAGCAATCAAGATACGTGAATCAACACCTTTTAGCTGACCTTCCCATTTCGCGTACTTTTTACGTACATCACGGAAGTAAGCCGCGATGGGTTCGATCTGATCGAGCTTAAGATTGGTATCACGCTCTGTACCTTCTAACATCGCAACAACCGTTTCGGTTGGCGTGTGACCGTAAGTACAGCTCATTGAAGAAATAGCGGTGTCTAGAATATCGATACCCGCTTCAACGGCTTTAACCGCTGTTGCTGTCGATAGACCTGTTGTCGCGTGGCTATGCAACGCTAGAGGAACGTCACACGATGATTTGATACGTGTAATCAGCTCTTCCGCTTCATACGGCTTTAATAAACCTGACATATCTTTGATACATAGTGAATGACAACCTAGATCCTCTAGGCGTTTAGCCAAATCAACCCAAGTATCTGAGTTGTGAACCGGACTGGTTGTGTAAGACAACGTACCTTGAGCGTGACCACCAACATCAATCGTTGCTTTCACTGCTGTTTCAAAGTTACGTACGTCATTCATCGCATCAAAAATACGGAATACGTCCATGCCGTTCTTATGGGCACGTTCAACAAATTTCTCTACTACATCATCCGCGTAGTGACGGTAACCCAATAAATTTTGACCACGCAGTAGCATCTGCATTGGTGTGTTTGGCATCGCTTTTTTCAGCTCACGCAAACGCTCCCACGGATCTTCTCCTAGAAAACGAATACACGAATCAAACGTTGCGCCGCCCCAAGTCTCTAAAGACCAGTAACCGACTTTATCCAGTTCTGCCGCAATTGGCAGCATATCTTCGATACGCATACGAGTAGCAAATAGTGACTGGTGCGCGTCACGAAGTACCACATCTGTGATAGCTAGTGGTTTAGACATGCTCATAAACTCCTTTTTAATCCTTTAAATGCTACTTAGCAGTAGACGCACGGTATTGATGAACCGCGGCCGAAATTGCTGCCACTACCTGTGGACTAACAGCTGAAGGGTTTGATTGTGATTTTTTAATTTTTTTAGGTGCTGCGATCGGCTCTGGTACTTCTTCTGGTACCAGTTTTGACATCAACCGAACGAGGTAAACTAGAATAGTTAGGAAAATAAAGACAACGGACATCCCCGTTATCATTAGAGTCGCCGCATCTCCTAGCAGGCTTCCAATATTAGTCATGTTGCTTCCTTTCTTCGTCATCCTGACATACGTGCAGGATTTCAGCGAATAGTGATCCCGACCCATGGATTATCTCGATTGGTAAAAGTTTGTCAATTTTGTTTAAGGTTCTGTTACGGATAACGCACACATAAGGTTAATTATTCGCCTATCAGATCACATAAATCTGTCAAATACGTCATTTATAGATATTTAAACTGTGACTTAAACGGGGCTTTTCTTAGAA
Source organism: Vibrio sp. SG41-7 (assembly GCF_014164465.1). NCBI lineage: Bacteria > Pseudomonadati > Pseudomonadota > Gammaproteobacteria > Vibrionales > Vibrionaceae > Vibrio > Vibrio sp. SG41-7. The sequence goes on from NZ_JACJFF010000101.1 coordinate 17,237, forward strand.
ATGATATGAGAAAGGTGGAATAACAAAGAAGCAATCAAGAATTACTTTAAATACAACAAGTTAAACAACGACAAAATTTAACATTATCGCAACAAATTTGCAGCAGACATAAAAAAAGCCTCGTATAAACGAGGCTTTTTTTAATAAGGTGGTGCGCCCTGGAGGATTCGAACCTCCGACCGCCTGGTTCGTAGCCAGGTACTCTATCCAGCTGAGCTAAGGGCGCAACGGTTTCGATATTAAGCTGTTAGTTAAGGCAATA
>NZ_JACJFF010000102.1:0-17284 GCF_014164465.1 Vibrio sp. SG41-7
ATGCTTTAATGGCTTAATGGCTTAATAGCTTAATAGCTTAATAGCTTAATAGCTGTTGCTCTATTGAGCGAAAAAGAATAATAAAAAACCGACTCATAGGAGTCGGTTTTTTTTATGTCTATCATTCACAGAGCAGCTACCGATAAAGTAGTGGGTGATGTGACAAATAAGGTTCAGTTATAGCGAATCAATATTGAAGGCAGTGACTGAGTTGTTTTTATTCTTCGTCAAACGCTTCGAATTCGATACCCATCTCTGTCATCAGCTTTTTCACTTCAGTCGGGATGTCGTCTGGACGGTCTTTACGGAGATCTTCATCCGTTGGCAGTGGTTGGCCTGTGTACGCATGTAGAAAGGCTTCGCACAGTAGCTCACTGTTTGTTGCATGGCGTAGGTTATTAATCTGGCGGCGAGTGCGCTCGTCAGTAAGAACCTTTAACACTTTTAGAGGGATAGAAACTGTAATTTTTTTTACTTGTTCGCTTTTCTTTCCATGCTCAGCATATGGGCTTATGTATTCACCATTCCAGTCGGCCATTGCGTACCTTCATCACTTTAGTTGTTAGAATAAATTAATAGTGGTGATTTTAGCGGGATTTACTGCCATAAGCAAAGACATATAGACGTCCAGAAGTGTTGACGTCTCACATTTATGAAAGTAAAGTGAATAACATATATCTAACACAGCCGCAGAATGCCGACAAGCCGCTGTGATTCTCAGACGCAAAACTTGTAAGGAAGCATCTATGAGCAGCCGGAAGCCAGCAACAATCGCAGTACGTACTGGTATCGAGTCAGACACGCAACACCATGCCGTTGTCCCACCTATTTATCTTTCGACTAACTATGGGTTTCCCGCTTTTGGTGAAGTGCCAAAGTACGATTACACCCGTTCTGGTAACCCAAACCGTGGTTTATTAGAAACGGCATTGTTTGAGCTTGAATCTGGCAAAGGTGCAGTGGTGACTAACTGTGGCACTTCGGCACTTAACTTGTGGGTATCCGCTTTCTTAGGCGGTGATGATCTTATTATCGCACCACACGACTGCTACGGTGGTACTTACCGCCTGTTTAATACCCGCTCGTTAAAAGGTGACTTCAAAGTTTTGTTCGTTGATCAATCGGATCAAGCAGCGTTGGATGCGGCGATCGCGCTCAAGCCAAAGTTGATCTTAATCGAAACGCCATCGAACCCGTTGGTTCGTGTGGTTGATATTGCAGAGACTTGCCGTAAAGCGAAAGAGGTTGGTGCTCTGGTTGCTGTCGATAACACATTTTTGACGCCTGTGTTCCAAAAGCCTTTAGAGCTGGGTGCTGATTTTGTTATCCACTCAACCACCAAATACATCAACGGACACTCGGATGTTATTGGTGGCGTTGTGGTCACTAAAACTGAAGAGCACGCTGAAGAGCTAGCATGGTGGGGCAACTGTATTGGTGCGACCGGCACACCATTTGATAGTTACATGACTCTACGTGGTATTCGTACGCTAGGTGCGCGTATGCGTGTTCACGAAGAGAGTTCACGTGAAATTCTGACGGCTCTGCAACAACAAGATCTGGTGGGCACTATTTACCACCCAAGCCTTCCTGAACACCCGGGTCACGAGATCGCGAAGAAACAGCAGTTGGGCTTTGGTTCCATGTTGAGCTTTGAGTTTGCGGGCTCTTTTGAAGCACTTAAATATTTTGTAGATAAGTTAGAGCTATTTTCTTTGGCTGAATCACTGGGTGGGGTTGAAAGCCTGATTTGTCACCCTGCGTCGATGACTCACCGTGCGATGGGCGAAGAAGCATTGGCAGAAGCGGGTGTTTCTCAACAACTACTGCGCCTTTCTGTTGGCCTTGAAGATGCGGAAGACCTAATCGACGATCTCAAGCAAGCGTTTGAAAAAACACAACGCTTTATTGCTGAAGGGGAGGTTTAATAATGGCAACCTTTCGCCAGCTACATAAATTTGGTGGCAGCAGTTTAGCGAACCCTGAGTGTTACCAACGCGTGGTCAACATTCTTAGAGAATATTCATCAGCGACGGACTTGGTGGTGGTATCGGCCGCAGGCAAAACAACCAACCGCTTAATTGAGTTTGTTGAAGCGCTCGACAAAGATGGTCGTATTGCTCATGAATGCCTGCAAACCCTTCGTCAGTTTCAACTTGAACTGATTGAGGCTCTGCTTGAAGGTGAAGCTGCCTCGCAACTAACGGCAACCATTCAACAAGAATTTACCGCTTTGGGTGAGCTTACAGCTCCCTTGAGTGAAGCACAAAAAGCACAAGTACTGGGTCATGGTGAGGTTTGGTCTTCACGTTTGTTGGCGACGTTGTTGTGCCAGCATGACTTACAAGCAGTTGCTCAAGATGCGCGTGCCTTTTTACGTGCAGAAGCGGGTGCTCAACCTGAAGTTGACCGCGCACGCTCTTATCCTCTGATTAAAGAAGCCTTGGCGCAGCATGCACATTGCCGCGTGGTAATTACTGGCTTTATGGCTCAGAACTGCGAAGGCGAAACGGTACTGCTTGGTCGTAACGGTTCGGATTACTCAGCAACCGTGATTGGTGCTCTGGCTGAAGTTGAACGCGTGACAATCTGGAGTGATGTGGCGGGCGTATACAGCGCAGACCCTCGTTTGGTTTCGGATGCGTGTTTACTGCCTCTGCTTCGTCTTGATGAAGCGAGTGAGTTAGCTCGTCTTGCGGCTCCAGTGCTTCATAGCCGAACGCTACAGCCTGTCGCTCAAAGTGCTATGGACTTAAGCTTACGCTGCAGCTATCAGCCGGAGGCGGGCTCTACACAGATAGAGCGAGTACTGGCATCGGGGCGTGGTGCAAAAATCATTACCTCTTTGGATGAAGTTCTTATCGTGCAACTGACCTTTGGTCACGGCCATGATTTCGACCGTCTGGAGAGTGAAGTCCTTGAAGGGCTTAAGCGTGCTCAATTAGAGCCGCTTGCTTATGAATTAGAACCCGATCAACACTGCTTGCGTCTTGCTTACACGGAAGAGATTGCTGGTGGCGCTCTGGAATATCTACAAGACCACGCGATTGAAGCTGAGATTAAACTGAAAGAAGGTTTTTCTCTGATTGCTGCAGTGGGTGCGGGTGTGACTAAGAACCCGAACCATTGCTACGGTTTCTACCAGCAGCTCAAGAGCTCGCCGGTGGAGTTTATCTCAGAAGCGAACTCAGGCTTAAGCTTGGTGGCCGTGATTCGTAAGAGTGAAACATCAAGCCTAGTGAAAGGCATTCACTCTCAACTGTTCCAAGCTCAGAAGCGTGTTGCGATTGCCTTGTGTGGTAAGGGCAACATTGGTTCAAGTTGGTTAAGCCTGTTTTCCGAGCAAAAAGCGGAACTTGAAAAGCGTCGTGGGATGAACTTTGAATTGGTTGCGGTGGTTGATAGCCAAACCTATTGGTTTGACGATCAAGGCATTGATGCGACTTCAGTTGGTAAACGTTTTGATGATGAAGCGATTGCTAACAATGGTAACGACTGGCTAGAGCGTTTAGGTTCTATTCAGGGTTACGATGAAGCAGTAGTACTCGATGTAACTGCAAGCCCTGTGCTTGCTGCAAAGTACCTGCAAATTGCACAACAAGGTATCCACCTGATCTCGGCTAACAAGGTGGCTGGCTCTGCATCAAGCGAGTATTACCATCAAGTACAAGATGCTTTCGCTAAGATCAGCCGTCATTGGCTGTACAACGCGACAGTGGGTGCTGGTTTACCTATCAACCACACTGTGCGAGACCTGCGTGAGAGCGGGGACGATATCATTGCTCTGTCTGGTATTTTCTCTGGCACTTTGTCTTGGTTGTTTCAACAGTTTGATGGCACGGTGCCATTCAGCGAGCTGGTTGACTTAGCGTGGCAACAAGGCCTGACGGAACCGGATCCTCGTGCTGATCTGGATGGCTCAGATGTCATGCGTAAGTTGGTGATTCTGGCTCGTGAATCGGGTTTAGATATCGAACCTGAAAACGTCAAAGTTGAATCGCTCGTACCTGCAGAGCTGCAAGAGCTATCAGTGGATGACTTCTTCGATAAAGCTTCTGTTCTAAGCGAAGAGTTGGCTGAGCGTTTGGAAAAAGCGCACTCTCAACAGAAAGTTCTGCGTTACGTAGCGCGTTTGGAGAAGAACGGTAAGGCAACCGTAGGCGTTGAAGCACTGTCTAAAGAGCACGCTCTGGCGAACTTGTTGCCTTGCGATAATATCTTTGCGATTGAGAGTAAATGGTACAAAGATAATCCACTAGTTATCCGTGGCCCAGGTGCAGGACGTGAAGTCACTGCTGGTGCAATTCAATCTGACTTAAACAGAATGTCTAGCCTGTTTTGATTTTCAGATCGGTTGGTTTAGTGTCTAAATAGCATACTATTCACTAAGATAAATAAGGCTGAAAGCACGATGTGTTTGTCAGCCTTTTTTCTACATTATTTCTGCTTTGCGACCCATCTAACGACTTGAGTTTTACTCACGATCTACTTGAGAAAAATTCATAATGGATCTGTTGACATTAAATCGTATTCAATACATTCTACAGACATATAGACGTCTAAACGTCGTTTAAGGATTTGAGTTTTAGTGGTTGCTTTTGCCACAGGGAGAGTAAGATGGGATACACACACGCTAGTCATATCGACGCTTTAAATCAGAATATCGCTGAGCTTTCTGACAACATCAACGTGTCATTTGAGTTTTTTCCACCAAGCAGTGAGAAGATGGAAGAGACCTTGTGGAACTCTGTTCACCGTCTTAAAACACTTCAACCAAAATTTGTATCGGTAACTTACGGTGCAAACTCGGGTGAACGTGACCGTACCCACTCAATCATTAAAGAAATTAAGAACCAAACTGGCCTAGTGGCAGCACCACACCTCACATGTATTGATGCGAGTCGCGAAGAGCTGATTCAAATTGCTGACGACTACTGGGCAAATGGTATTGAAAGCATTGTTGCGTTGCGTGGTGACATTCCAGCAGGCGGCGGTGCGCCAGAGATGTACGCGTCTGATTTAGTCGAGCTGCTTAAATCTCGCCACGATTTTGATATCTCAGTAGCGGCATTCCCTGAGGTTCACCCTGAAGCAAAAAGCGCTCAATCTGATCTAATTAACCTAAAGCGTAAAGTGGATGCCGGTGCTAACCGTGCCATCACTCAGTTCTTCTTCGATGTAGAAAGCTACCTACGTTTTCGTGACCGTTGTGTGGCGGCTGGTGTTGATGTTGAGATTGTTCCGGGCATCTTACCTGTTTCTAACTTCAAACAAGCGTCTCGTTTCGCTGCGATGAATAACGTAAAAGTACCGGGCTGGATGGCGAAGCAATTCGAAGGCTTGGATGATGATCCAACGACTCGCCAGTTAGTCGGTGCGAGCCAAGCGATCGATATGGTTCGTACGCTGAGCCGTGAAGGTGTGAAAGACTTCCACTTCTACACGCTAAACCGTGCAGAAATGACCTACGCACTTTGCCATACTCTAGGTGTTCGCCCACAAGTTGCTGCGCTGTAATTAAGCTTTAGCCTTGTTAAAGCGCTATTTGCTGTAAATCTCAAATCCGATAGATACAAAAAAGGCTTGGACTCTAAGAGTTCAAGCCTTTTGCTTTTCTAGCGTCTAGCTTAACTTAAGCAAGAGCACCAAGTTCAAGCAGTACTTCGTCCGCCCATACAATCCATGCTTCACGGATAAGTAGGTTACGACGAAGAGTTAGACGCTCTAGGCGTGCTTGCTTGTCTAGTGTAGATGGCGTTGCGTAGTAAGCCGCTTCGATTTCTTTGTAGTGAGAAACCAGTTTGCGAGACTCTTCAACTAGCTCAGCAAGTTGTACACGGTAAGCGTCAGCAGGTTGTACAGCACAAGCCATTAGCTTAGCTGAGAACTCGTCACGAACGGTTGGGTGTGCAGTTGGTTGTTCAAACCATTCACCTAGCGCGCCACGGCCTGCGTCAGTGATAGAGTAAACTTTACGATCAGGTTTGCCTTCTTGAGGCTCAAGCACGCAAGTTACCTGGTCGTTCTGAGCCATTTTATTTAGCTCGCGGTAAACTTGTTGGTGGCTAGCTTTCCAGAAGTAACCAATGCTTGAAGAGAATTCTTTTGTGATATCGTAACCAGTAGCATCGCGTGTACTTAAAACGGTTAGAATTACGTGTGGTAATGACATGTCTGAAATCCAAATGGTAAACAGTAAACAAATACTTAGACAACAAGTGTGCTTCTAATGGCACGTTATATTGGTTATGTCTAAGTAGCACCAACTCGGCGGTTGGTTATGTCACCTTACAAAGCCGTTTATCACCTAGGTTGACCAGTTTATAGGTCAAGTTGCTGCAGATTATTTTTTTGGAGTGTTTCCGCAGCGGAGCAGTAGTATATCTAAATAATAAGCATAAAGTAGAATACATGGACAAAATAACCCAAAAAACTGACAAAATACTTACTAGTGGTTATCTGACGAAATAAAAAGGCCGCACATAGCGACCTTTTGTTCTTTTTGTAGATGTAAATGCTGATTAGGTTATAGTAGGAATCACTAATTAACCAGTGTTTCGCATACCTGCTGCAATACCTGCAATCGTCACCATTAGTGCTTCTTCTAGCTCTGCTGGTGGTGTTTCACACTTACGAGTACGGTAAAGCAGTTCCGCTTGAAGCATGTTTAGTGGCTCAACATAGATGTTACGTAGACGAATTGATTCAAGTCCCCAAGGGTCACTCTGCATCAGGTTCTCGTTGTTCTCTACATTTAGTACCGCTTTGATGTCTTTTTGCAGCTGTTCACGCAGTAACTCACCTAACGGCAGCAGTTCTTTATCAACAAGGCGTTGGTCGTAGTACTTCGCAATTTCCATGTTGCACTTCGAGTACACCATTTCCAACATACCTAGACGAGTAGAGAAGAATGGCCATTCGCGACACATCTCTTCAAGTAGCGCTTGATGGCCTTGATCGACTGAGTATTGGATTGCTTCACCTGCACCTAACCATGCTGGAAGTACCAAACGGTTTTGGCTCCAAGAGAAGATCCATGGAATCGCACGTAAGCTTTCTACGCCACCGTTCGGGTTACGTTTTGCTGGGCGAGAACCGAGTGGCAGTTTGCCGAGCTCTAGCTCAGGTGTCGCTTGACGGAAGTAAGGTACAAATTTCTCTTCGCCACGAACTACGTTGCGGTAAGCCTCACAAGAAACTTGAGAAAGCACTTCCATTAGGTCGCGCCACTCTTGCTTTGGCTCAGGTGGCGGCAGAAGGTTCGCTTCTAGAATCGCACTTGCGTATAGGTTGAAACTGTTTACGGCAACATCTGGCAAGCCAAGTTTAAAGCGGATCATTTCGCCTTGTTCTGTTACACGTAAGCCGCCTTTCAAGCTCTTAGGTGGCTGAGAAAGAAGTGCAGCATGCGCTGGCGCACCACCACGACCAACTGTACCGCCACGACCGTGGAATAGAGTCAGTTCAATGCCTTCTTCTTCACAAACCTTAACCAGCTTGTCCATTGCGTCGTATTGCGCCCAACCTGCAGACATTACGCCAGCATCTTTTGCTGAGTCAGAATATCCGATCATCACCATTTGGTGGTTCTGGATAAAGCCACGGTACAAATCGATGCTCATTAGCTGTTTCATTACAGCTTCTGAGTTGTTCAAGTCGTCCAGCGTTTCGAACAATGGACATACGTCCATGCGGTACGGGCAACCACATTCTTGCAGCAGCAAGTGAACAGCCAGCACATCCGATGCTGTACGAGCCATAGAAATTACGTAAGCACCAAAGGCTTCGCGAGGTTGAGCAGCAACGACCTTACAGGTGTCTAAAACCTCTTTGACCTGTTCAGATGGCTCCCAGTCGCGCGGTAGCAGTGGGCGTTTTGAGCTTAATTCATTGGTTAAGAAAGCAATCTTGTCTTGCTCGCTCCACTGGTCGTAATCGCCAATGCCTAGGTAGCGAGTCAGTTCAGATAGGACATCTGAGTGACGTGTACTTTCTTGACGAACATCGAGACGAACTAAATGCACACCGAATGCTTTTAGGCGACGTAGGGTATCAAGCAGAGACCCATCCGCGATTACGCCCATGCCACATTCGTGCAGCGATTGGTAACACGCGTAAAGTGGTGTCCAAAGTTGGTCGATGTTCTGCAGTGTTTCTTTCTTCGGTACTTCAGCATCATGCAGTTTTGCGTCAAGCACTTCTAGCGTGTTGTTCAGCAGAGTACGTAGGCTCTTAAGGATTGCACGGTAAGCTTCGTGCTCATCGCCAGCCAATTCACGAACGGCATCATTACACTTCGTCATCGACAGTTCGGTAATCAGCTCGTTCACGTCACCTAGGTACAGATCAGCGGCTTTCCAGCGAGATAGGCGTAGTACTTCTTTGGTGATGGTGTGCGTTACGAATGGGTTACCATCGCGGTCGCCACCCATCCAAGATGAGAAGTGAACTGGGCGTGCATCAATTGGTAGGCCTTCACCAAGGTAACCTTTTAGTCGGCCATCCATATCACGTAGGAAATCAGGCACGGCTTCCCATAGAGAGTTTTCTACAACCGCAAAGCCCCACTTAGCTTCATCAAGTGGTGTCGGGCGTTGCTGACGAATCACATCAGAGTGCCAACCTTGAGCGATAAGCTGCTCTAGGCGACGTTCGGTTTTCACGCGTTCTTTGTGTGATAGGTCGCTTAATTCCAATTTAGACAGACACTCGTTGATCTTAACCAGCTTGTTGATCATGGTTCGACGAGTGATTTCTGTTGGGTGAGCGGTCAAAACGAGTTCAATGTTCAGGTCGCGAACGGCTTGAGCCGCGTCTAGCTTGCTGATGTCATTTTGATTTAGTTTAGAAAATAGAGATTGCAGCACGTCTGGTTCACAAACATGCTCCTCACAGTGGCGAGAGATGGTGTGGTATTGCTCTGCCATGTTGGTGAGGTTGAGAAATTGGTTAAATGCACGAGCAACAGGAGTGAGTTGTTCGTTCGGCAGGTTTTTGATTTCTTCAACTAGGCTGTCACGGTCAGCTTTGTTGCCTGCGCGGGCGGATTTGGAAAGTTTACGGATAGTCTCCACTTTCTCTAAGATAACGTCACCATGTGCATCTTGGATTGTGTTACCTAGCAAGCGTCCCAGCATGCTTACGTTACTCTTGAGAGCGGCGTATTTCTCGTTCATTGTCATCCTGCCTCGTAAAAAAATTACATCCATTGTTCCTTGTTAAGTACACAATCTAGCGAAAAGTGCTGTATCTAGTCAAATAAAGCATTCTAAGTTTGCAATTATTAGGTTTAAAAATGCGGGAGAAGTAAATTTTTCAAAACTTAGAGAAAAAGTGAAATTTAATTACAAGATCAGGCTGTGTCAGGGATAACAGAATAAAAGCCACCTTTTGGGGTGGCTTTTATACGAAAATATTGGAAGGGAAGTAATAACTAGAAACAATATTTACGGATCGATTTACTCAGAACATCAATTGTTGGGTCAATAAAATCGAAGCTTAAGAACTCATCCGGTTGGTGAGCTTGGTCAATTGAGCCTGGACCTAACACCAAGGTTGGACATAACTCTTGAAGGAAAGGTGCCTCAGTACAGTAGTTCACGGTTTGCGATTCAATTTCACACACCGATTCCATGCCGCCAATAAATGGATGGTCGTGCTGGCACTCATAACCCGGAATAGGTTCGTGCAGTGGAGTAATCTCAATTCTGCCCGGCCATTTTGCTTCCACTTCTTTAAGTGCGCTGCGCAGCATGTTATCTAAGCCATCTAAGCTAATACCGGGCAAAGGACGAACGTCATAGTGTAGTTCACAACAACCACAGATACGGTTAGCGCTGTCGCCACCGTGAATATGACCAAGGTTCAGAGTAGGGCTTGGAATTGCAAAACCTGGGTGATGGTACTCTTTGACTAGCTTGTCACGCAGCTGCATTAAAGCAAACAGCACTTCATGCATGATCTCAATGGCGTTGACGCCTAATGCTGGATCAGAAGAGTGGCCTGATTTACCGGTTACTCGTACTGCGTTGGCGACATGACCCTTATGACCACGAATCGGCACGAGGCTGGTTGGCTCACCAATGATGCAGTAATCCGGTTTAAACGGCGCATTCTCAGTGAAATGACGTGCACCCAACATAGTGGTTTCTTCGTCACAGGTTGCTAATACATAGAGCGGCTTGGTCTGTTTGCTCCAATCCATCTTCTTCGCGGCTTCATAAACGAAAGCGAAAAAGCCTTTCATATCGGCCGTGCCTAATCCGTAGAAGCGGTTGTTGTGTTCTGTTAGTGCGTGAGGATCGAAATTCCAACGTCCTTCATCGAATGGCACCGTATCGCTGTGTCCTGCAAGCAATAAGCCCCCTTCTCCAGAACCCATCTTTGCGACCATATTATGCTTGCCGGGTTCGACCTCTACCACCTCAACACTAAAGCCTACGTCTTTAAACCATTGAGCCATTTTTTCGATCACTTTCTCGTTGCCATGATCCCAGCTTGGATCGGTGGAGCTAATGGAGTCGGTGGAAATTAGGCCTTTATAGACCTCAAGAAAACTCGGTAATTGCATAATAACTTCACTTCTACTATTGACAGGAAAACCATAAGTCGGTAAAACACATATTAAATCATATTTAATGCATAAGAAATCAAATAAAGCTAAAAATTAAGTATGAATAGTCAAATTTGAAATGTAACTTACCTCAAGAATGGATGTGTTGAGATGTTGAAAACCACGATCATTGGCGCAAGCGGCTACACAGGAGCAGAACTGGCTCTAATGATAAATAGACACCCTGAGCTCACGCTATCAGGTTTATATGTCTCAGCCAATAGTGTAGACGCAGGCAAACCTATCGCTGCACTGCACGGTAAGTTAGCTGGCCTGATTGATATGCCAGTGCAACCTTTAACAAATCCGGAAGAAGTGGCTAAACAGTCTGATGTGGTTTTCTTAGCCACTGCACACGAGGTAAGTCACGACCTAGCGCCAATCTTCCTTGAGAACGATTGCCAAGTGTTCGACCTATCGGGTGCATTCAGAGTTAAAGGCGAAAACTTCTATCAAGAGTTTTACGGTTTTGAACATCAACACGAACAATGGCTAGACAAAGCGGCTTACGGTTTAGCTGAATGGAACGAACAAGAAATCAAAGAGGCTCAGCTTGTTGCAGTCGCGGGTTGTTACCCAACCGCATCCCAACTGGCGATTAAGCCTTTGGTTGAAGCGAAGTTACTGGATGAAAATCAATGGCCAGTGATTAACGCGACCAGTGGTGTCACTGGAGCAGGCCGCAAGGCGAGTATGGTCAACAGCTTCTGCGAAGTAAGCCTGCAAGCTTATGGTGTATTCAACCACCGTCATCAACCTGAAATGGCTGCACACCTAGGATGTGATGTGATCTTCACCCCGCACCTAGGCAACTTTAAGCGTGGCATTTTAGCGACTATTACCATGAAACTGGCTGACGGTGTGACAGAACAACAGATACAAGAGGCCTTCGAGCAAGCTTATCAAGGTAAACCAGCTGTGAGATTACTCGAAGAGACATTGCCAAGAATTCAAGATGTAGAACAAACACCTTTCTGCGATTTAGGCTGGAAGGTACAAGGTCAGCACATCATCGTTGTTTCAGCGATTGATAACTTATTAAAGGGTGCATCTAGTCAAGCGATGCAGTGTTTAAATTTACGTTATGGTTTTGCACCATTAACTGCGTTAGTGTAAGGGAATCTAGATATGAGCCTTAATAATCAACCATTAATCATAAAGTTAGGTGGCGCTGCGCTATCTTGTGGTGAAACACTTAGCAAGTTATTTGGTGCGATTTCAGCTTACCAACAGCAGGCACAGCGACCAATCGTGATTGTTCACGGCGGTGGTTACCTTGTTGATGATTTGATGAATAAGTTGAACCTTAAAACCGTTAAGAAAGAAGGGCTACGTGTTACTCCTTATGATCAGATTCCTGTGATCGCTGGTGCGCTAGCGGGCACGGCCAACAAATTGCTTCAAGGTCAGGCGATTAAAGACGGCATCAACGCCGTTGGTTTGAGCCTAGCTGATGGTGGTCTATGTAAAGTCAGCGAGCTAAACCCTGAATTGGGTGCAGTAGGAAAAGCGGAGCCGGGCGACTCAACCGTCCTGCAAGCGATTCTTAATGCTGGTGCACTGCCAATCATTAGCTCGATTGGTTTGACTGAGCAAGGCCAACTGATGAACGTTAATGCAGACCAAGCTGCAGTTGCTGTAGCTGGCGCGCTTGATGCTGAACTGGTACTGCTTTCTGATGTCAGTGGTGTGTTAGATGGTAAAGGCCACCTGATTCCAAGCCTTAATCAGCAACAAGCCGATGACCTTATTAAAGGTAAAGTGATTACCGATGGCATGATCGTGAAAGTACAAGCTGCACTAGAAGCGGCTAATGACCTAGGACGACCAATTGAAGTTGCAACCTGGCGATACCCAGACAAGCTGACACAACTTTTTGCAGGTAAGAGCATAGGAACACAGTTTTTACCTCAGTAGACCTCACTACGAGTGACTACTTAAAGAATTTAGACAAACTAAATAAACATATAATTATGAAGTCATTTCCAACGCTGACCGCCATGTGCAGTATGGAAATTAGGAGAAAGAAAATGAGCAAAGTTAACGTAAAGAAAGTTGTAGTAGCCTACTCTGGCGGTCTAGACACATCAGTAATCATTCCATGGTTGAAAGAGAACTATGACTGCGAAGTTATCGCATTTGTTGCTGATGTAGGCCAAGGCGATGAAGAGCTGATTGGTATTGAAGAGAAAGCAAAAGCTTCTGGTGCGTCTGAATGTTACATCGCTGACTTAAAAGAAGAGATGGTGGCAGATTACATCTACCCAACGTTAAAAACAGGCGCTTACTACGAAGGTAAATACCTACTAGGTACTTCAATGGCTCGTCCAATCATTGCTAAAGCTCAGGTTGAAGTTGCACGTAAAGTCGGTGCAGACGCTCTATGTCACGGCTGTACAGGTAAGGGCAATGACCAAGTTCGTTTTGAAGGCGCATTTGCTGCTCTTGCACCAGACCTACACGTAATTGCCCCTTGGCGTGAGTGGGATCTAGTAAGTCGTGAAGAGTGTCTTGATTACCTCGCTGAGCGTAACATCCCTTGTACCGCTTCTCTTACTAAGATTTACTCGCGTGATGCAAACGCATGGCACATCTCTACAGAAGGTGGCGTACTAGAAAATACATGGAATGCCCCTGATGAAGATTGCTGGGCTTGGACTGTAGACCCAGAGCAAGCGCCAAACGAATCTGAAACAGTGACGCTTAAAGTTGAAAAAGGCGAAGTGGTAGCGGTTGATGGCGAAACAATGACGCCATACAACGCACTGGTTTACCTAAATGAGAAGGGTGCGAAGCACGGTGTTGGTCGTATCGATATCGTAGAAAACCGTCTTGTTGGTATGAAGTCTCGTGGTTGTTACGAAACTCCGGGTGGCACAATCATGATGGAAGCATTGCGTGCAGTCGAGCAATTGGTTCTGGATAAAGCGGCATTCGAATTCCGTGAAGAACTGGGTGTTAAGGCTTCTCACCTTGTATACGACGGTCGTTGGTTCACTCCGCTATGTAAGTCAATTCTTGCAGCAACAGATGAGCTAGCACAAGACGTGAATGGTGAAGTGGTTATCAAGCTTTACAAAGGCCATGCAACGGTGACTCAGAAGCGTTCTGACAACAGCCTGTACTCAGAAGAGTTTGCAACCTTTGGTGAAGATGAAGTTTACGACCAAAGCCACGCTGAAGGTTTCATCCGTCTTTACTCGCTATCAAGCCGTATCCGTGCTCTGAATAGCCAAAAGTAATCCGAACAATGAGTTAGTGAGCTAGTCTTTAGCGAAAGGTTGAAGGCCAGTAAACAGACATCATTATGCAAAGCCCATTTACTATTGATTAGTGAGTGGGCTTTTTGCTTTCTGTTTGTTTAATAAATCAGCTTCGGTTTTTACTGTCGAATGGCATATAATTCGCGCTCCACGCTGAAAATAATCAATGGAATGAACCTCTGGTGAATAAATATGTGAAAATAATGAATTAATACTTTATTTTCATTTTGAATTGCCGTAAGTTTAAACCATCAGAAAAATACTGAATCTTAATCAGAATTATCATTTGCAAAAACAGTGAGCACTGTGCAATTAGGAGATACACAATGGCATTATGGGGCGGTAGATTTACCCAAGCAGCAGACACCCGGTTCAAAGATTTTAACGATTCTCTTCGTTTTGATTACCGATTGGCTGAGCAAGACATTGTGGGCTCTATTGCCTGGTCAAAGGCTCTACAATCGGTCAACGTTCTAACAGAAGAAGAACAGCAAAGACTAGAGCTTGCACTGAACGAGCTAAAACTCGAGGTGATGGAAGATCCTGAACAGATCTTACGTTCTGATGCAGAAGATATTCACAGCTGGGTTGAGCAACAACTTATCGGCAAAGTCGGTGATTTGGGCAAAAAACTGCATACTGGCCGTTCTCGTAATGACCAAGTGGCGACCGACCTTAAACTATGGTGTCGTCAACAAGGCAACCAACTGCTGCTAGCACTTGATCGTCTGCAAAGCCAAATGGTGAATGTCGCTTCTCAGCATCAAGAAACTGTGCTTCCTGGCTACACTCACTTGCAACGTGCTCAGCCGGTAACTTTTGCTCATTGGTGCTTGGCTTACGTTGAAATGCTTGAGCGTGATTACTCGCGTTTGAATGATGCGATTAAGCGTCTAGATACATGTCCACTGGGTTCTGGTGCCCTTGCTGGAACCGCTTACCCGATGGACCGTGAAGAGTTAGCTCACAACTTAGGTTTCCGTCGTGCAACGCGCAACTCTCTAGATTCAGTTTCTGACCGTGATCATGTGATGGAGCTGATGTCGATCGCTTCTATTTCAATGCTTCACCTTTCACGTCTTGCAGAAGATATGATTTTCTACAACTCAGGTGAATCGAACTTCATCGAGTTAGCGGATACCGTGACGTCAGGTTCATCTCTGATGCCACAAAAGAAAAACCCGGATGCGCTCGAACTTATCCGTGGCAAAACTGGCCGTGTTTATGGTTCATTAGCCGCAATGATGATGACAGTGAAAGCCCTGCCTTTGGCGTACAACAAAGATATGCAAGAAGATAAAGAAGGTCTGTTCGACGCTTTAGACACTTGGAATGATTGTATGGAAATGGCTGCTCTTTGTTTTGACGGCATCAAAGTGAACGGCGAACGTACACTTGAAGCAGCGAAACAAGGCTACGCGAACTCAACCGAACTGGCTGATTACCTAGTAGCGAAAGGCATTCCTTTCCGTGAAGCTCACCATATTGTTGGTGTGACGGTAGTGGCGGCGATTGCTAAAGGTTGTGCATTAGAAGAGTTAACCATCGCAGAGATGAAAGAGTTCTCTGAGGTGATTGAAGAGGATGTGTATGACATCCTGACCATTGAATCGTGTCTTGAAAAACGTAGCGCGCTAGGCGGTGTATCACCACAGCAAGTGGCTTACGCGGTTGACCAAGCTGAGAAGCGTTTATCACAGCGTGACACTTCCATCGTGAAGGTTCGTCCTGCTCGTCTGACGGATATTGAAGCGTTGGAAGGCATGGTGGCCTACTGGGCGAACATGGGTGAAAACCTACCTCGTTCTCGTAATGAACTGGTGCGTGATATTGGCTCGTTTGCTGTCGCAGAGCATCATGGTGAGGTGACCGGTTGTGCATCACTCTATGTGTATGACTCTGGTTTAGCGGAAATTCGCTCGCTCGGTGTTGAGGCTGGGTGGCAAGGTCAAGGGCAGGGTACCGCGATTGTGCAGCACTTAGTTGATAAAGCACGACAAATGGCCATTAAGAAGGTGTTTGTACTGACTCGTACTCCAGAGTTCTTTATGAAGCATGACTTCTTACCGACATCAAAATCTCTGCTACCTGAGAAGGTGCTGAAAGATTGTGACCAGTGTCCTCGTCAACACGCGTGTGATGAAGTGGCCTTGGAAGTGAACTTGGTAGAGCAGATCATCGCTAAGGTTAATGTTGCATAAAGCATTGATTTTATAGTCCCTAAAAAAAAGATCAAAAAATTGATCTTTTTTGGGAACAAATTAAGAAAAGTCCGGTCTATTAAAGTACCACTGCTTTTTCTTAGAATTTTCTAAGAAAGCCCTAGAATCGATTGGTTCTGGGGCTTTTTTCTATCTGCTGTTTGGGAAATGATGATGGCTTGCTGAGTCGGGTCATTTTATTGGGTATCTAGCCTTTATCGCTTATCTAGCCTTTATCACTTATCTAGCAAAGTCTCTCTGTTAACGCTTTTTGTTCCTTAAAGGCAGCACCACAAACTTCATTATCCAATGTAACGACAGCAAGCCACTGAATGCGCAAGCGGCCATCATCAAAGCGATGGCATTGATGGTTTTTGGGTCTTCTTTGAAAAACAACCACCATGCTCCCCAACTTAAAATCGACAACACCATCAGCTGATTCATGCAGCGCTGGCAGCGGCCGAGTTTGTTACGGATTTTTTCACTTTTATTGCAATGAATGCATGTCATCTTGGGTTTGATTCGCGTTATGCTTGTTGCCTTGATAATAACACGTCACAAGATATTGGATCACGGTGACACAGAGAGAGAAAGTCGATGATTGAGCGCCAAGAAACCAAACAACGCATGAGCCGTATTGTTAAACACAACGGCACTATCTACCTATGTGGCCAAGTGTGTGCTGATGCAACAAAAGACATCACTGAGCAAACACAAACGATGCTGGATAAAGTGGAAGCCCTACTTGAGCAAGCGGGTAGCGACAAAGAACATATGCTGTCAGCAACGATTTACTTGAAAGACATGAAAGACTTCCAAGAAATGAATGCAGTTTGGGATGCATGGGTTCCAGAAGGTCACGCTCCAGCTCGCGCATGTGTGACGGGCGATATGGCTCGCGAAGCGCTACTTGTTGAGATCTCTGTGATTGCTGCTGAGAAGTAATAGCTAAGCCTTTAGCGACAAGCCATGGCTTCAAGAGATTCCAAATACCTCGTCCCTCGGTTCTGGAATGACGGTTAAGTTTTGGTTTAACTGATGCGTCACTTTGGTCTGCTTCAGCTTAGGTGGGTTTTGAAAATCACCGTCATATATGGACCCACCCAGTTTGCAAGTAATTTTACACGTTTGGTAATAGAGTCATTGCCTTCATATATTCGGCCTATTTATTGAGCACATTATTATTGTGTTCATGGCCCTGATGTAAT
>NZ_JACJFF010000103.1:0-16939 GCF_014164465.1 Vibrio sp. SG41-7
TATTTAGAAAATCAGAGGGTAACTTGTCTGTACCAAGAAAGATGAACCAAGCCGCATGGAATAAAGATTACAGGGAAAAAGTTCTTTTTACATCAGATTAACAAAGTATATTCGCGCCCTTAGTATCAAGCGCACTACTCGCTGTTTATTAGAATGGCAACTGCACACTATGACTCGCCCTTCCGAGGCTTCAGGTTCTAAATGGGACGAAATTGATATCAACGGAAAAGTTTGGACCATTCCAGCCGAACGTATGAAAAAGCGCAGAGAGCACCGCATTCCACTTACTGAGCAAGCTCTTGAGCTACTCGAAGTAATGAAGCCGATTAGCGGACATAGAGAGTTTGTTTTTCCTTCAAATAGAGATCCTAAGAAACCATGTAATAGCCAAACAGCAAATATTCAGGTGGATAAAGGATGACCCCAGAACCTGCGCTTTTTGCTATTACTTTCTAAAAAGAAGCTCTCTACACGCTCCCCGAGAAGAGGATAGTGAGCGCTTTAAATGGGAACGTGATGCATTCAAAACCAATGCAGAAAGAGGGGACCTACGTAGTATTTTAGACCGCGATAATTCCCTGAAGCTCTTCGAAATACATACGAGGACAATGATGCCTCACAGCCATAAGGATAGATTTAAAATCATTGAGTCCGCTTTTCTTTATGGTGAAATTGGGCTTAAAGGACAGCAATACATCATGAATATTCTTAAAGAAGCTTGGTCAACGAGCCTACAAGAAGAAACCAACAAAAAGTTCTCCAAGTGGCTCAATGGTAAAGACCGAAGATTCCCCCGGGCATGCCCGGGGTACTTACCGTGACAACGCTAAAGCGTTGACCAAAATTACAAACAGCTTACGCTGTAATTTTGGAATTGGCATTCATCCACGGGTAAACCCGTGGTTTTCTGTATCCACAAAATAAAAAAGTGGAATGGTTATGTGACTATGTGGAAAAACAAGATAAGTACTTTCGCTTACCTTGGGACCCGGCCACTAACGAAGAGCATTACTTAGCTTTAAAAGCAGAATTTGATTACGCATTTTTGCAAGATCCAAAAGAGAATAAATACTTATTCACGCAAGCTCGCTTGGCCTGGCCTGGCCTGGAATCAAATGACAGCCAGAAGCAAGAAAAACGACCCTAAGTCCCGTGGGATATCAATGATTGAGCGGACTAGCAAACGTTTAGATTGGCTCGCCGAGCATAAAGGTGAAAAAATTAATGCGGTAATAAAAGAGCTTATCGATAAAGAGTTTGAACAGCTTAATGGGCCTGAAAAACTCTAATCAAGCTCCATTAGTGATTGTTCTTACATAACGTACTGATACAGATAAGAGGCCATAGCTAACCCGCTATAGATTAGCGATGGTCTCTAGTCTGATACTTACACTAATAAGAAGCACTGACTCTTGCTAGCAACCAAGCTTGCACCTCGCTTTCAAGCCAGGCTTTGCGTTTGCCCATCACAGCGTAGTTGCAAGGAAAGTCACCTGCTTTAATCAAGAGGTAGATACTGCTGCGGCACAGCGTTGTAACTTCCATCACATCGCGTAGTCGAAGAAAGCGGTCACTGCGGTTTGGAATAATTTCCATCATATTCTCCTGGTTATCGGTTTATCCAGGAAGATGAAATATATCTGTATTGGTTTTACTTATAGGTTGACGAAAGTTATCAAGCAACGATCAAGCAAATTTAAATTTATACTTATCATAAACTTGAAAGCTAAAACTAGACTAAAACAACATGCTTCGTTGATGTTATGAAGCAGTCATCAAACAAATAAGCCTATGTACGATTACTCTCGCTCTCGAACAACGTGAAAAACTCTTAAGCTAAAAGACCTTACCTTGCTCTTCTAATTCACGCTAAACATCGAATTGGAAAACTTGCTTCATCAATGGTTGCACTTCTACTTTATTTGGCATCCGAAAATCATCAACATGCCTCATTGGTGCAACCGTCACAAAGCCCCAAAACTCCAAGAAACGTTTAATAAAGCGCGATTCAATCATTGTGCCTAGTAACTGACTCGAAGACCTGTACTCATCCTCAGGGCACCCCAACAGTAAATCAGGGAATGCGGTAATCAGTTCTTCAATCAACTGTTCCGTATTACCATGACGATGCAAGCGCCACAACATGAATACCCAGAAGGTTCTTAAATCAACATCGTGCTCCCACCCATCTAGGTAGCCCCAGTTATACTGAGAGGTTGCCGCTTCGAGCATCGGGATAAAGAACGCTTGAATACCGTGTGCTAGGTACTGCTTTTGAGCTGCTTTTTTAACATGATAACAGCCACTGCGACGATAAATAATACCCGCAATCTCTGCCAGTACTCGGCAGTAATGCAAGGCATTAAACTTATCCTCGTTACTGCCTGCATATTCACTGATACTGATGTGTCGTTCAAATTCAGAGACTGCAAATTCTGGTAATAGATCACTAGCCTGCTTAACAATTTTTGTCGGCAAGTTACCTTTGCTGGTGGCTTTAAACGAGCCGTCGCCTTGCATGGCTTCATCTAATATCAATGCTAAGTAACGCATCACAGGGCTGGTTTTTAGGTTATCTGGCGTGTGTATTGTTACCCCTTCCAAGTCACTGAAAGGCGCATATAACCAATTGCTCATTTGTGTTGGCGAAAGGCCACCGAAATCAGGATGAGGCCGATCATTAGCTGCCTTCATTTTTTGCTCTGCAACGATATTGAGTTCTTCTAAAGATAAGTTAGGGTTCATTGCAGAAACTTGCTCTATATCATCCAGAATTGATGCGTGTTGCTTAGAGATACTGTTCATGCAGCAACGTTTGTACTTTTTACCGCTGCCACAAGGGCAAGGTTCATTTCGACCTGGTTTCATGTTTTATCTACTCGTCTTATTTATCTTAATGCTACGTCACCTTAAAAAACATCACCTCAAACGAACATCATCTCAAGCTAAAAGTGTCGCATTTTCTTGCTTGCGCTCTGCGAGTGTTTTTTCTATCGCAGACACGGTGGTCTTACTCACCCCGTGTTGCTCAGCAAGCGGCCTAAACTGACTAATGGCATCCACTACCTCTTGAATGCATTGCTGCGCTTCCTTCCAATTAGCAAAGCCTGCACTAGCCGCGAGCTTTTGCATCACTTTGAGTGGTGGCGCTTTTCCGTACCCTGCAAAGGCGGTGGCATGTTCATTAAATGGGTGAGGGCTAAACGTTACATCGTAAAATGGTGCGAGTTGCCAGCTTCCATCATCGGCTTGTAAAAAGCCCCAGTTTTTACTGTGATCGTCTTGGTTAGCTGAAAACAAGTTAAACATTGCGCGACGAAATTGAAGTTGCCCAGCAGCGGGAGATTTACAGAGTTGACGGCTGGCCTTAATCAGATCGCTGTAATCTAAGCTCGGGCTTCGAAAATCAGCATCCAACAAGCCACAAGCACTGTGCATATGTAAACGCCCAACATTATCTTGCGCAGGTAAGTAATCGAATCGCTTCAACGCAAGCCATGCTTTAGCACCGCTACTCGCAGGTGCTTCAATTAGCTGCCACATTGGTGGCTGACATTTTGCCTGCTCAGCCATTTCTAAATAGACCGCTTCACACAAACCTTCTTCGTGGCCCAATGCTAAGTTCTTCGAAGTAAACTTAACTAGCCATGCTTCATCGCCAGGTTGCGCATAAGTACGGCATTGCGTCGCGTCGCCAGCAGGCATATAAATTTGCGCTTTAGGGCGAGCACCGCCGGAACTGCCGACGGCTACCAATGTTGCTAACACTTGCGCAGTGCTACCGTCTAACTCATCAGAGAGGGACTGGTCAAACAAGGTTTGTGCTTCCAGACCAAGTGTTTCCAAATCAATATCTGAAGGCAGATCTAATGAGAGCTCAGATACAGGGGTAAAAGACAATGCCCCCATTCCTTGCTGGCCAACAAAAGCCAGCCTGTCCATTGCTGTTACTTGTGCTGACAAAATACCCTGTTGGCGGAATACACGATCTTGCAATAACAAACCCCAACCGTCGGGAAGACTATCACCAAAAACACCGTGAATGCCTTGGTGTGGCCCTTTCGGTGCTTGCTGTAATCGCACATCTCCTTGAAGAGTAAAGGGGGATAAATTGCCAAACGTGCTTAGATAACTTTCATCGTACTGAAAGAAAACACCTTGGCGGTTTTGCGCTAATATACCCACCGATACCGTTTCGCCCGTTGTGAGAGTGCGCTCCACATTCAGCTTTTGAATGGATTTAAAGCTCATCTTTAAGCACCTCTTCTATACTGGTCGGTAAAACACTGCGGTCAGCCGTGGTTTGTGTCAGTTGATAAAGCCTATCTAGTGAGTCCAACGACTGCCACAAAAGCAGCATCTGACGAAATGAAATTTGCCCGGTGAGTTCAAACTTTTTTATGGTTGAAGCAGGTACACAACTACGCTGGGCTAGCGCCTCTCGCGATAGCTTCGCTTGTTTGCGCAAGCCTCGAAGATGAGTAGCAAAAGCCTGGCTTACATCGGTATCATCTAAAAGTGAAAAGTTCATACGCAGCCATAATGGACACAATAACACCTATTATAGCGTCATTTTGTGACTTATGGATACTATAGCACCCATAAAAATATGGGTGACTATCACGTAACTGTAGAAGGGATACTCAAAGCTGATATTTTGCGTCAGGCAAGGGGTTGAGGTAAGGTAATTCATAGCCTAATAGGCTCGTATCTAGGAAGTGAACCACTGGTGGTTAAATTGGTGGTCAATAATTAACAATGAAGACAAAGCTAACCTCATCCATCTGACTTTTAATAAGTTTACAATTTAAATCCACATTCAAATTCAGAACATTGAATAATAGTTACACTTGTATTTAACTGTATTTACATCATTAAAATACAACAACTTAGATAAAAACACTTTCCACCACTGTATTCTTTAACACACCCTTAACCACCACCAACTGGTGGTTAACGTGGTGGGTATGATGACTTACCATCAAGATAGGTGGTGGGTAAAAAAGTATTCACCAAGATCAGTTACGATTAGAGGTGAGTTATTGCTAAGTTGTCCGTAAAGAAAGTAGAAGCGCTCATTAAGGCTGGTGGCGAGAGAACACAACGCCATGCTGATGGTGAAGGCTTATACCTAGAGGTTCCAGCGTCAGGTACTGCAAGCTGGATGCTACGCTTTACCTCTAATAAAAAGCGCCGTGAAATGACGCTTGGTAAGGTCAATGACCTTTCCTTATCTAACGCTCGCCTCGAAGCCGCCACTAAAATGAAACAAGTGAAAGAAGGCTTTGATCCCCTCATACAACACAGACGTGCCGAACAGGAAAGCATTAAAACCGTTAATGACTTATTCGAAGATTGGTACCCCACCTTAGTTAAGCGCCTTAAACACCCTAATATCCCCAAACGTGTTTACACTAAAGATATAGCACCACACATAGGTGACATCCCTCTCGATAAGATTACCGCACGTGATATTCGCACAACAATCACTGCGATTAATGACTCTGGTCGCCCGACTATAGCCAATGATGCTCTAGGTCACTGTAAACAGTTATTTAATCACGGGATGAAGCTAGACCTTCTTCAAGGTAATCCGGCCTCTGCATTTACTGTGAAGGATGCAGGCGGCATAGAACAAAGTAAAGATCGTTTCTTGACTGAAGATGAATTGAAACAGTTCTTTAGTATCGCTAGAGAGAACAGCACTAACTTTAGCCGCGATAACTACCTAGCTTGTGCATTATTGGTTTGTTTAGGTGTGCGTAAATCTGAATTGTGTGAAGCTAAATGGGAAGAGTTTGAGCTATAGAATGGCTTATGGCACTTACCAAAGGAGCGTAGTAAAACCAATGTGGGTTTTACCATTCCATTAGCACCAGAAGTGTTGGGGTGGCTTGAGGAGTTAAAGGTAAGAGGTTTTGGCGCTGATTACGTGTTTCCGAGTAGAAGAGCTAGCAAGAGCCCTCACATGGGCCCGGACACGCTCAATAGAGCGATTACTAAGCTATTTGGACATGAAGCTGGTAAGAAGAAGCAACCGCCTAACTTGATGGGCGACATGCTGCACTTTACTGTACATGACCTACGCCGCACTTGCCGCACGCTACTGGCAAAACAGGGTACTCCCGGCGAAGTCGCCGAGAGATGCTTGAATCACAAGTTAAAAGGTGTTGAAGGTATCTATAATCAAAATGATTACTTGGAAGATCGGAGAGAGGCTTTAAGTATGTTGGCTAAGACAGTCATACAAATTGTGAATAAAAAACAAGAGGACGATTAAACCCTCTTAAGTTGAGCTTTTTCATTAGTATTAATAAGAAAAGCGAGAGTAGCGCATCGTGGTCCTTCACTTCATCATGCGGTGTCTCGTCAGACTGGACACCTCATTAAGCGACATATTTATTGCCTTTCAAAGTTAACTCAGCTTAGATACCCAAGAGCACTGTGCTCGCTCGTATTGAATTACTCCAACTTTCATTGAATGGAAGAAGCTCTCGACACATTCACCTCCCAAAAGCTTCCTTTCCTACTCATGCTTTGTTTTACATTACAAGTACTTATGAGATATCAACACTCTTTCGAACAGTACTAATTACCTCGAGCGCTATGAGTAATAGCCTGTTTAGGGAACCCTCAACAGAATAAAGCCATCGATTGATAAAGCATTGCCATCCGTACAATCTTTTGACTTTCGACTCACTATCACCAATAAGTGACCTCATATTTGGTCATCAACGTAGATACTCCCGGGTATGCCCGGGGTACTTACTGGTTACAACGCTAAAGCGTTGAGAAAAATTACAAACAGCTAACGCTGTAATTTTGGAATTGGCATTCATCCACGAGTAAATCCGTTGTTTTCTGGATCCACAGAATAAATAGGTACTATCTTTACTTTTGGCCTTAAGTTTACCAGAAATTAAATCTTCTCCATATGAATAAGAAGGCACGCCTCAGGGTCTAACACTGGCAGAGTAATACCCACTTGTTTCAGTATTGCGCCACTTATAACGACTTCGCCCTGCTCAACCCAATCAGGCATCACTTTCATCAATCCGGCACTGGTTTTCGGGTATTCCACCAGCTTAATCTTATACTCGGAATCAGGGTCGAAGATCGATAAGCGAACTGGCTCAGGAAGCATGTAATCGGGCATGGCTAGCTGGCTAACCGTCAACAGCGCTTCACGAGCGTTATACACACCGTAAGCATGACGTGTCTTATCATTATTATCTAGATAGAAGCTATCACCCGAATGAAGCAGATGGCGATATTGCTTGTGCAATGCAATGTATTTAGCAAATGCTTGCTTCTCTTCTTCGTTTTCTTTTACTGGATCAAGCTCTACACCCATATGTCCAGCAAGCGCCGTAATTCCACGCAAATTGATATCATGTTGACGACGAGTAGTATGGCTATGTTGTGGACCAATATGTGCGCCCATCACCTCTGGCGGGAAGAAGATACCCATGTTCTTCTGAATGGTTTGACGCTCAAGGGCATCATTGCAATCAGACGTCCAGAAACGGTAAGTTCGTTTCAAGATCTCATAGTCAATGCGGCCACCACCTGAGGAACAAGATTCAATCTCAACTTCTGGGTGTGCTGCGACCAACTTGTCCAATAAGCGATATACAGCTTTGGTTTGGCCATGCACAGCAGCACGATCGTTATGTGTTGCCTGAACCAACTCACGGTTCATGTCCCACTTAACGTAGCCGATGTTATTCTCACTTAGCAGTTCATCCAAGCACTTGTACAGATAACCAAAGCAATCTTGGTTTTGCAAGTTCAAAACGTATTGGTAGCGTCCCATCGGTGTAGGGTATCCCCCAGCGGCCAACAACCAATCTGGGTGTGTTCGGAATAGATCTGAGTCTGGGTTGAACATCTCAGGCTCAACCCAAATACCAAACTCCATGCCTAACTTGTTCACGTGTTCAATGACTGGCGTTAAGCCATTTGGATACTTGTTACGGTCAAAAACCCAATCACCAAGCGCCGCTTTATCGTGGTCGCGACCTTTAAACCAACCATCATCAATAATGAAACGTTCGACACCAATCTGTGCAGCTTGGGTTGCCATTTCGCAAATGTATTCTGGATCGTGCTCAAAATAGATTCCCTCCCAAGAATTAAGATGAACGGGTCTTGGTTTGCTTACATCAAACTTAAGTAAGTGCTCCCTTACATAACTGTGGTTGGCTTTACGTAAACCGTTAATACCTTTTTGACTATAGGAAGCGTAGAGCTCTGGTGTAGTGTAAGACTCCCCTTGTGCCAACTCAATTTCCCCCGCAAACAGCAGTTCGCCAGCCTGAACAAAACGACGACCATCACTTTTCGCTTCTGCTCGCCAGCTATGGTTACCACTCCAAGCCAGATGAAAACCCCACACTTCGCCTTTCTCCTCGCTAAAGGCGTGAGAGCCAATTAAGCAGCCTGGGAAATACTCATGAGACGTTCGACCACGGCGGTTCTCTTGTGTGAAAACACCGTGCTCAAGTTGAGCTCTTTGTGGCTGAAATTCACGGCTCCAACGACCTGTGTAAGATTCCAGCTCTTTCGCATGATATGGCAAGGGCAAAGTAAGCACTAACTTATTCAGTTGATACGCACTTTCATTATTGTTGGTTAACTGAATCGACTTTCTCACCACGCCTGTTTTACTATCCATCGAAAGTGAAATCAATAACTCTAGCTTAGCGATATCATCAATGCAGCGAATCGCAACCTGATTATCGGTTTGCGTGTGCGAATGATACTCAAAAATTGGCGTCGAGTGCCGACCAAAGTGGTGCCCTTCTAAACCAGGAGAACCATAGGTACCTCGCCCTATTTCAGGACAAAGTGAAACGGGTACGTCGTGATCGAGACGTGCTTGCGGAACCGCTCTAGAAGTCACAGATGCTATGTGCTCAAGCTGAGTATCAGACAGGCAACCCAATTGCGCCCCCCAATAAACGATTTCTGGTGCCGATGATAACTTGATAACAATACTCACTACATCACTATGTAGCTGGATAAATGAAGAAATCATGATGCTCTCTTACCAAACAAAAAAACCACCTTAATCCGCTTAAGACTCAAGGTGGCTTTGAACTTAGTCCAATGTCATTTTTTCATAACATTAACGAGTTATAAATTCGATATACATACACCATCTTTGAAGATATGGCAATCTTCTAGGTTGAAGCTCAATTCAATGTCTTCACCACGCTCTACAGCTTTATCGCCAGAAACATGTACTTTAAAATCGTTGAAGCCGCCGACTTCACCAAACAAATAAGTGCTATTACCTAAGCGTTCCACTGCATTAGTCTTAAAGTGTAGAGGCTCAGCCTCCTCACGACCGACCGCTATATGTTCTGGGCGCAGACCAAAGGTTACTTTATCATTTTCTCTAATAGCCCCTTGCTCTACCGGAACCGTGATGACTAAACCATCTACCAAGCGAATCGTTGCGCTGCTATCTCCAGCATTAATCACCGTTGCAGGCAACATATTCATCTTCGGAGAACCAATAAAGCCAGCAACGAATTCATTCGCCGGGCGATTGTAAAGTTCTAAAGGAGAGCCCACTTGTTCAATACGACCATCACGCAGAACAACAATCTTGTCTGCTAACGTCATCGCTTCAACCTGATCATGCGTTACGTATACCATGGTCGTCGCCAACTCTCGGTGCAGACTAGAAATTTGCAAACGCATATCAACACGCAGCTCTGCATCTAAGTTTGATAGAGGCTCATCAAATAGAAATACTTTGGGATCACGAACAATAGCACGCCCGATTGCGACACGCTGACGCTGACCACCCGACATGTCTTTTGGCTTGCGATCCATTAAGTGGTCGAGTTGTAGTGCTTTCGCTGCACGGTCAACACGTTTCTTAATTTCATCTTTTGGAAAGCCATTCATCTTCATACCAAAGCCCATATTTTCTTTCACCGTTAGGTGTGGGTATAGAGCATAAGATTGGAACACCATGGCAATGCCACGCTCAGCAGGATCAACATGGTTGACCACTTTATTGTCAATACTCAGCTCACCATCGGTGATCTCTTCTAGACCAGCAATAAGGCGAAGTAACGTCGACTTACCACAGCCAGATGGGCCAACAAACACGACGAATTCACCATGTTTTATATCCAGATCTACACCGTGAATTACTGTACTATCACCATAACGCTTAACAACATTGGATAAGTTGATATCAGCCATCTTCTATTTCCTTAATTTGTTTCACTTGAGCCTAAACAAGGCTCTAATACCGTCTCGTCAATACATCAGATTAACAATACGGCTTATTAACTTTTTGTATGGGAGTCCAGTGTAGACCAGCCCCCTAGTATAGTTATTTGATTAGAATGCAAGGGTTACTTGATAACGATAACGCTCTGCGACTAATTTAAATTCTTCATGTACGCTCGGAGTCCACGAGTCATCACCGCCAACTCCCATATGAAAGCCATCCAGATTAACAAAGAGTTTTCCGCTATCTTCGAGTTCATTAGTGTGTTTAGCTTGAGCGATATTTGATTGCTCATAACGGTTAACACCAAAGTGGAACTGACCTTGTACCGAAAGGTTGCCTACCTTTAACTGAGTTACATCACAACGCAGTCCACTCTCTGACGGAAAAATATAAGGGGTGTGAAGCTGAGCTTGTTCCGCGGTATAATAACCAAAGTGTGCAGCTTGAAGACGATCTGGGTAGTTTTCATGCGGACCTCGACCAAACCATTCGACGTGTTGCTCCTTTTGAGGAAGTGCAAGCGTCATTCCTACTCGTGGCAATGGAGATAATCCTTTAGCCGCTTTGACATCAACATCAATTGAAACCTGACCGTTAGCTAGAATCTCGTAACCCCAAGTTGTAGCAAGCACCGTTCGACCCTGATGTTGATGAACAAATCGAGCCTTTACTTCAACAAAATCATGATGCTCAACAACTTTAACATCAATACATGCAGATTCTAATTTAGGTAGACCCGCTACATCCCAACGAGTCGCCCATGCGTTAGGGTCAACCCGGTCAGCTTCACTGACACCGATGTCATTGTCTAATGGAGCGCGATAGAAGTTATCAACTGGACCGGACTCTAGTTGCTCATTGCCTTGTTTTTTCCAGCTATCAAGCACACCAGTTCGCTTGTTGAAAATCAATTCAAACTCAGAGCCTGATACAACGAAGCCCTCATCCATAGCCTTCACCGTGAGTTGGCCATCTGGTTTTTCTGCTTCAAATTCCAGTTCAGAAGAAACGGGTAATTCAAACTGTTCAGTTGCAGTAACATGCCCAGCTTCAGCCCAGGGCGTTGCACTTCTCAATGTTACTTGTAAGGTTAAATGGTAGACCTTACCAACTTTAGGTGTAGGTAGGCGCTGTTCAAGCTGAATATCAACAGATTCTTCTGCTCCGACTAGCAACTCAATCTCACCCGATTTGATCACTTTGCCGTTTTCAGTGATTGTCCAATAAAGTTGTTCATTATCGGAAGAGGTAAACAGGTTTTCACTTGTTACTCGTAGTGTAAGTGGCGACGTATCTCTTAGCTCAAATTGATAGAACTTTTGTGCTTGTTTTACTTCTAGCACTGTTGGGTGCACTGTTCGGTCAGGGAATATTAATCCATTGATACAGAATTGACGGTCATTGATTGTGTCACCAAAGTCTCCACCATAAGCCCAATACTTTTCACCCGTTTCATCTGTTTTAGTAATCCCTTGGTCGACCCAGTCCCAAATGAATCCGCCTTGTAGTCGTGGGTAATCGCGGAAGGCTTTCCAGTACTTATCAAAGCTTCCAAGACTATTGCCCATTGCATGCGCATATTCACATAAAATGAGTGGGCGATCCTCTCCAGGCATACCTAGCCACTTTTTCAGTGCTAATTTAGGGGTAACGGTAGGGTCAACATGATGAACTTGATCGCTATCAACACGTGCATACATTGGTACGATGATGTCCGTTGCTGCCGTATCAGAGCCTCCACCTTCATACTGAATTGGACGAGATGAGTCACGAAGCTTAGTCCATTGGTACATTGCATGGTGGTTGCCACCAATACCCGACTCGTTACCAAGCGACCAAATGATGATAGACGGATGGTTTTTATCACGCTCAACTAAACGCGTCATTCGACGCATATAAGCATTCAACCAAGTTGAATCATCAGACAAGCGACACATAGGGAACTGGCCATGCGTTTCAATGTTTGCTTCATCTACAAGGTATAAACCATACTCATCGCACAGCTCATACCACATAGGGTCGTTCGGGTAATGAGCGGTTCGAACCGCGTTAAAATTGTGTTGCTTAAGAAGTTTAATATCCTCAAGCATGCTTTCACGAGTCATTGTATGACCCAATTCTGGATGGTGTTCATGACGGTTCACACCACGAATTAAAATGGCCTTACCGTTAACTTTAAGCTGACCTCCCGTAATTTCGACACTACGGAAGCCGACATTGTATGCCTCACAATCTAACAGTTCGTCACCTTTAAACAGTGAAACCACCACTCGGTAAAGGTATGGGAACTCAGCACTCCATTTGTGCGGGTTTTCTACATAAACCTTATGCTCAGCGCGTTCCATCCATGGGCCTTTTTCATCGATGATACGCTGCCCACAATGAGCCGATTTAACACCAAATACAGATTGGCCCTGTGCGTCAAAAAGCTCAATGTCTACACGGTTAGCCTCGCTTTTTTCAGATACGTTAGTGACAACTCCTAACCAGCCATCTCGATAGCAAGCATCTAGAGGCGTTTTAACTTCAACATCTTGAATCGCGACTTGGGGCTTTGCCGTCAGCGTTACATCACGAAAAATACCGCTCAGCCACCACATATCTTGGTCTTCTAAGTATGAACCGTCAGACCAACGAATCACCATCACAGAAATTTGGTTCTCACCTTCTTTTAGAAGGTCAGTGAGATCGAATTCAGCGGCTAATCGGCTATCTTGAGAGTACCCGACCCAAGTGCCATTACACCAAAGGTGGAATGCAGAGTTGACGCCATCAAAGGTGATCGTTTGACGCTTACCCATAAATGAAACGGGGTGATTGAATGTAAGGCGATACAAACCTGTTGGGTTGTCACTTGGCACTGTCGGTGGAGTATCGGCAAAAGGGTATTTAACATTGGTATAGATTGCCTTATCGTACCCTTGTAACTGCCAGTTACTTGGCACGACGATATTATCCCATTGGCTGTCGTCAAAGTTCGGGGTTACCGACTCACTATTGACCGCTTCAGGCTGCTCAAACAACTTAAACTTCCAGTCACCATTGAGTGATACTTGGTTACCTGAGCCTTGATTTTCCAACGCTTCTTGTTGAGAAGCGTACGCGCGAAGCGGTACATGCGCTTCCAATACATTGTGGTGAGTGATGTGTTGGTTTTCCCACTCACGTGCTGCAATAATTTGTTCAAATGTTCTCATGATAAATACCTTATTACTTCACCGAGCCAGTCATACCAGCCACAAATTGTTTCTGCATTGCAAAGAAGACTGCAAGCGTTGGAATGGTTGCAACGACAGTTCCGACCATAATGATGCCAAAGTCTGGGAAGTAAGCCGATGATAGTGACGAAAGCACCAAGTTAATCGTTTTAAGTTCAGCAGACTGAAGTACAATTAGTGGCCACAAGAATGCATTCCAAGAAGCCATGAAGACAATAATAAAGGCTGCTGCATAAGTTGTTTTCATCACCGGCATATAGACAAACAGGTAAATTTTCCAATCTTTAACCCCGTCCACACGAGCTGCATCTATCAATTCCTGAGGAAACGCTTTCGTACACTGACGGAAGTAGAAAACGATGAATACTGAAGCAATCGTTGGCAGCATAACCGCTAAGTGTGTATCCAAAAGTTGCATCTTCGCCATTAGTGTAAATAGCGGAATCATCAATGCAGCAAACGGAATCATCATTGTAAGGAGCAACGCACCATAAACACGGTCACGAACCTTACTCTTATAAACCTCAAAGCCATAACCAGCCATTGAAGAGATTAGTAGAGTAAACAGAGTGCTGATGATGGCGATCTTCGAGGTATTCCAGAAAATCAGCCCAAGATCAATTTGCTCACTTAACTTGGAAATATTGGCAAACAACTGATCACCAAAAGTAAATTTACCCTTGTTAATTTCTGTTGTTGTATTGGTGCTTGATACCACCATCCAGTAGAACGGAAACAATGAGACAAATGACATGAAAGTCAGGAACGCATACATAGCCATGCGTAAAAGTTTATTTTGTTTATTCATTACTTATCCTTAGCGATCTTAAATTGCATGATGGCAAGGATTGCCGCAAAGAATACGATTGCATAAGACACTGTTGCTGCGTAACCAAAGTTTGGTACAAACTTGAATGACAAGTTGTAGATGTACATCGAGAGAGTCATGGTCTCATTTGCCGGACCACCAGCAGTGATGTTCACCACTTCATCAAACAGTTGAAGGGTGCCAATTGTAGACATCACAGTCGTAAACAAGATAACTGGCTTTAACAAAGGCACTGTAATAAAGAAGAATTGTTTAACCGGGCTAACGCCTTCAAGGCGAGCTGCTTCATAAATCGATTTATCAATATTCTGCATTGCAGATAGGAAGAAGATCATGTTGTAGCCAGTCCAGCGCCATGTAATTGCGATTATAATGGTTACTTTTGCCCAGAAAGGATCCGACAACCAAGGAATGGGATCGCTAACGATGTTTGCCCACAGCAGAAATGAGTTAATAATGCCTTCATAAGAGAACATACTCTTAAACAGGATTGAGTATGCAACCAGCGACGTTACACAAGGAAGGAAAATAGCTAGACGGAAAAGGCTACGGAACTTTAAGTTTGGAGCGTTTAAACAAGACGACAAGATCAATGATAGTAAGATCATGATCGGTACTTGTATTAACAGAAAGACAAATGTATTTGTCAGTGATTTGATAAAGAACGGGTCGTTAAACAAACGTACTACATTATCAAAGCCAACAAATTCCATCATGACACCACGCCCTGAATGCATCGACATCCATAGCGAGTTCAAAATCGGGTAAATCATAAATAGAGCAACAAGCGTTACCGCTGGAAGAACAAATGTCCAACCATTGATATCATAAAAGCGGTGAAAGCTTTTTGTTTTAGTTTGCTCTTTATTTTCAAGAGTTCTAGTGGTGTGCATGAGAGTAACCGCAAGCAAAAAATTGAGACAATAAGGACGTCAAATCTGACGCCCAGAAAGAGAGTATTAGCGTAATTGAAATTCTAGTTGCAGCTGAACGTCAGACAGTACTTTCTCGATTGGAGCACCTTGAGCAATAGCCGGTAACATTGAACCTAACGCAGCATCGACTTCGTACGTGTACATACCGTAATTCACTTGTGGAATCTCTGTTAACCAACCAGAAAAATCAGAGTAAATTTTCTGACCCGAAAAGAATTCACTCTCATGCTGGTAAGCATCTGACTTCGCAGCTGGGACGTACGAACCAACGGCACCACGGTTCTTCAGGATCGTCGCGTAGAAATCCGCGTCTGAGCCAAAGGTCTCGTTGAGGAACTCGATCGCCTCTTGCTTTTCTTCTGAGGCATTCAGAACATACCAGCTTGAGCCACCTAGGTTTGAGCTATTCACAGAACCTTCTTTACTTAGACGGGGGGTCGGAGCAATTGCCCAAGAACCCGACTGATCTTTACCTGCTTCTACTGATGCCGTAATCCAAACACCCGTTGTAATTGAAGCCACTTGACCACGGTTAACTGAACCTACCCACTCAGACCAACCGATTGTTGGGCGCGACACTTCAGGGCTTAGCAAATCTTTAAATACTTCTAGAGACTCTTTTAGTGACTCGTTATCTTTGATGTTTAAGGAGCCATCTTGATTAAAATACCACTCACCACCAGATTGCATCATTACACGAACCAGACCAAGATCATCTGGGTTTGTGCCAAGCATTGCGATTCCTGTTTTTTGCTTCACGTCTTTACCTATTTCGATAAAGCGTTGCCATGTGATGTTTTCTAAATCTTCCGCTTTATAACCTGCTTTCTCAAGAATATCTGTACGGTAATACATACCTGTTACACCCGTATCGAACGGAAGGCCATAAACATCATCATCCATGGTCATAAGACTTACTTTATAAGGCGCGAACTTGCTGTAATCGACAGCATCAGTCATAGGTGCAAATGAGCCTGGGTATGATTGTAGATATTTTTGAGCGTTGTAATCTTCGATAAGAACAATGTCAGGAAGTGCAGATGTCACACCAGAAGCCAGCATTGTATGTAATTTCTGCTCTACATCAGCTTTAGCAAAGTCGACAATTTTAAATGTTGTATCAGGGTTCGACTTTTTGTACTCAGCCGCAGCTTCTTTCATGATTGCGATATTAAAGTTAGGATCCCATGCCCAAACTGTAATTTCTTCAGCAAGAGCCGTGTTACCTAGACAAGCAAGACCAACAGCCGTCGTAACCATTCCTTTAAGCATTTGTTTCTTCATAATTACCATTCTCTTTTCTGACCTGTAGGGTACCGCCCAATTTCCATACTGCTTTCGGCTGTTCATCAGCTCTGATTATTAAGGCAAAATGTTCACTGAAATCAGAATGGAAACGTTTACATAAAATTTTAACATTAGCGGTGAGAATGAATGAGTAGTTTGCTGTGATTTCGTGATCTATTCACAATTTATTTGCAAAAATAAAACACAGGCCACCAAAGAAAGTACAAAACGAGTAACACCAAGTAAGATATTTGTACACGTTCACCGAGGTATCTTGACTTACCATGCCTGAAGAAGCATGTGCAGTTTATAGATCAAAAACGTTCGGGTACGGTTTCTTCTCAACGACTGACGTGATGATTTCACTCAGAACTGACATTGCTGATAGGCCGCGCTTTTTGCAAGTTTCGAT
>NZ_JACJFF010000104.1:0-16883 GCF_014164465.1 Vibrio sp. SG41-7
TCTCGTTTATGGACATGGCGCGTAACAAGACTCGCTTTATACAGCGCATTAACCGTAGAGGCAAGTTGTCGGCAAGTACCTTCACAGCCAGTACGAAGTAATGCTTTGCAGCACACCTTCCATTCTCTTTCGATTGAAAGTAGGTTGAAATCACTTTTTCCCCAGCGTATTGCGAGGTGTTTTAATTGATTCCTATAGCTTATCAACCTACTAACCGCTGCATGTGAACCAGAGCTTGAGTTCTCCTTTTGCCATTGAATCAGCGCATAGAGATAAGACTGAATATCGCGGCGGTACTTTTCGTTAATATTCCCGAAAGAAATGTTTTTTTGGTTCTGGTTCAGAGCGTGGAAGTCCCACTCTACATCAAAGACACGAGACTCCCCCTCCCCGTGAGAGTTAAACGTCACATACGGATTTTCAGCGAGTTCTTGGCGAAGCTGTATAAGCTTTTCAGACATAAATTACCCTTTAAAAAATTGGCTTGCACTGGCTCGGTCTTGGTAAAGCGGGTGGTAATCACCGTCATCCACTTTTTGTTTTGCTTGAGCGTAGTTTTTCGGTGCTTTTTGTTTCAGCCTGAGAAGGACTTTTTTCAATATGCCTTCCAACACGAAATACTCATCTTTCGGTGCGGAATTACTCGCCACAACCTCTTTGAGGTCTTCTATTTGCTCTAAAAAAGACAACATCAACCAGATATCATTTTCTGACGCCACCAACTTATGGCGGTCGCAATCAAAGCAACCAAGAAAATCCGTGCAACGCCCCGTATCTTGGGAAAAATCAATGCCCAATTGCTTCATGCGCCTCGCCTCGGCAACGAGCTTCTCTGGTGTTGGTCCAGCGCATTTGATGCCAGTAGGTGTTGTCATCAATGGCTGCTCTTTGCTTTCACTGCGACGAAATTTCTTATAATCATAATCTGAAAAAATATCGCTATGCATTGCCTTTGCATCCTCGATGGCTTTACCAATCTCCTCCCCCTTGGCAGTCGCACTTAACACGCCAAACGTGGCATTGAGGTTGTTATCATGATCTGCCTGAACACCGCTAGAGTACCGCTTGGCTACAACATTCACGGTATTGTTCAGCCCCTGTGACACAAGGAAAATATCTTCAGTGACGCGCATCAGTACATCAGATTTTGTTGCCCTAAATCGGCTTGCAGAAACCGTTAAACCAGTTATTTTCTCAAGCTGTTTGTTGATTACACCAATGCTTGTCCCATCGACATTGAATGTCCAAACATCACCATTGGCACTAAAGAAAGGGCAAAGTGGCAACTCATTTGACAGTGGGATACCCAGTGATTGGTACATTAGCGTAGATGTTTTTATCCATCGGGTGATTAGTATTTTGGTTCGCAGGCTGAAGCCAGCGGTATTATCCAAGTCCTTATAACCCGCTCTTAACTTTTCACCGTTAAAAACAAACCGCCCACTGCCAATACTTTTAAATGAAACATCTTTATGCTGCACGTTAGCGAGCACTGATTTATTCATGCCTGTCAGCATCGAAAGCACGAAAAACCAATTACGTGATGCCTGATTATAAAATACCTGCCGATTAAGTTGCTCAAGTGGAAGCGGCCTGTCCTTTAGGTTTGCAGGCATGGGTTTCATGCAAAGCTTGAAACCTTTTTTCTTACTTGCACGTTGCAGTGATGTCCATCCTTGGGCCTTTACTTGCTTATCAAATAGATCTTCATCAAAGAACGGATGAATATCTAGCAACTCACTTTTCTCAATCGCTTCCTGAAAGGCCAGAGCGCCCTTAATCAATACCTTTGATAACAGCTTCAGTTCTGTTTCCACATGAAACGCCTTATTTGCAGTCAAAGGGCGTGCTGCAACTTCTGGCAGTATCTTAAGGTCAGATTCTCTGCTCCACAGCCTTAATAGGAAAGATAAGCTGTTTTTAATCTGCATTGCTATCGATACCTGCTCACCTTTTTCGCGTAATTTATTGAAGTGCTTAATACAATCAATCATGGCCGCATTACTGAAAAGGTCACCGTGATAACCAATGCCGTCAAGATATTGGAAGTAACTAACAAGCCCTGTAAAGTAACGCTGTTTTGACTCGTTTTCAGGTAAAGGATATAGCCTTTGGTGAATCTCCTTGACGATATCATCCCGATTCGCCAACACCTCGCTCCCTGATTTTATTTTATTTACTGTCGGGACGTGACGGTAGCGCAGGCGGTGAGTGTAGACTTTCCGTCTATTGCCACAGTCCAAAACCATATTTTCAAAGCGAAGTGGGATGATAGGTGCGCTGGTCTTCTTTGTTGTAATTTTGGTGCGCTTTCGTCCTTGATTCATAGTGCCACCTCCAAATCATCAAAAGCGCCAATATAGTCCAGCGCGTCCTCGTAAATTTCATCGGCAGAGGGTATATCTTGTGCAATTTTCAGGTACTCTATCGTCGTCGCTCTATCTTCATGACCAAGTAGCGCTGACACCCTATCCAATGCATCATCGGGTGTGATTGAGGGGTTACCATATTCATCCTTTTTATTTAAAAGATGGCGAAAGATATTAACAGCAAACGTTGAGCGTAAATTATGTATAGAACCGACGATAGGATGGTCAAGGCCTTGAGTTAGGTTTGCAGTGTTGCGTATTTCAACCCAGCGGCCAGTGAAGTCTTGTAGCCGCGTAAACATAGGTTTCCCTGATTGGGTAATAAACAGGTATTCCAGCTTGGGGTTAATCGCATCATCTCCCTCAAAAAACTGCGTATTTCCTTCTTCTTTCTGCTCCTTGCACCATGCTTTGAATTTCTCTAGGCGCTTTTGATACCTGTCGGACTGCGAGTAATCGTAAAGCATCTTCATCAATGTGGCGGGGATAATGGTAACGCGGCTTTTGTTCTTCTCTGCGCAACCCTCAGCTGTCTTTGTGAGTGATTGGTACTTATCACCAACACCCAAATCCATCACAGGCTTTTTAAACACCTCTTTGCCGTCCTGAATCATAGTTTCGGGGTTAACTATCTGTCCTAGGTGAAGGCTCGCCGCTTCTTCTCTCCGCAATCCAGTATTACGGCAAATCATGGGGTGCAGACAGAACTCAATCGGCAATGAATGCAGTTTATTTTTGTCACCATGACGAACTACCCTGCGGGATTTCATTAAGATGGTTTGCAGGATGTTCCATTCATTATTGGTAAACGGTTTTAAGTCACGGCGTAGATTACTGAGGTTGGTGCCTCCACTGCGAGATGATTTAGTAAACTTAATCCGCATATCCGTCGTGTGCACCTGCTTACGTTGGTAAGCTTTCATACTGGATGCAGATGCCTCGAAATGGATATTTACTGTCTCAAACTGGAAGGGAGGGTTATTGAAACGAATGCCTTGGCGAAGACAGTGTTTATAAAATCCTACGACACTGCTCATATATTGCCTAGCCGTTGTTTTAGCCAATACACCCTCAATAGCGAGTTGCTTTATGCCATCCCGATATTGGTAGGTTAACCGCTCTTGTTTGTTACGAGGAAAAGCGCTCCATTCTGGGCGGGGGTCATCATAGAGAGGGTCAAAGTCCCCTCCATCGTATTCAGCATCCCACTCTGCCTGTTTGTCCAGTATGAAGCTGAAGTAATGGGCAAGCCCCTGTGCATCTGTACCAAGCTCAAGCACGCCATCATCGATTGCTTTCGACAATAGGAACTCATTGACCATGTTTATTGGCTGGTAGCTGATTAGGTTGTCTTTGTCGTCATACCCAGCGATATAGAGTAAAGGGAGTTTCTTGATTGGGAACGTATTGCCATTGGCACGGTAGGTAATCTGAGGTTCGCCATTCTCATCAATGGATACCAATGGCTCCTACTATTAGTACCGATTCTGATAATTTTTATTCCCCCGCCAAAACAAACAGTTACCAACCCATCAAAAAGAGCTGAGACACTTTTGCTTCATTTTTGATGCTTTTGAGACAGTTTAACCCCCAAAGAAAACCAACATAAAGACTTTTAAAATCAACAACTTGAAATCAAAGCAAAAGAAAAATATTCTTTGTGGCATGACCTATTCCCCCCCATACAAAGGACATTTTCATGCCTAAACTCTTATCGCGAGAGACGCTGAATGCGCACCTCTTAACGCTGCATCACGAAGCCGATAAAACCACTCACCCCCACTTTCAGTGGTACGCCCATTATCGAGTGATTGCCCCCGCTCAAGTGGCCGATAGGAACCGCGATATCGTCACGGTCGAATGTACCCATCATCAACGTACGTTTGAGACAAAGTGGCGTTACTTGGCGCTTCAAGGGAACAAAAAGCCCGTACTTTGCCCTGAATGTCTGGGCAACTTGCGTCATATAAGACGGTATCAACGAGACCAACTGTTCATCAAACTCCTGCTTATTCGCATCATGACTGCCAGCATCCACGCCAACGCCATAATACACAGCGGCTTCATTATGTAGTTCAATGTCGAATGCTAAACGCTGCTGACCTTGGTTGAAGTACGTCAAGCTCTCCAGCGACACACCATAAAATTGATTCACTGAGGCAAAGGTATTCACCACTAACGAAGAGGGTTGCGGGCTTGGATGTCAGGCTCAGCTTGATACAAGCCAACAACAAGCACCCCTAAACCAAATTTCTTTTCAGGCGTGTAGTAGGCGGTTGGAATATAGCTCATATCCACTTTTTACTGCTATCAAACCCACCATCGGCACCAAACATATCAAGTACGTCATCGACAAAAGTCGGTTCCATGTCCTGAGGAGTATCAAATAAAGACTCAACAGAGAAGCTAAAAGAAGAATAGCCGATAAGAGACAAGGCAATAACGCACACTTTTTCTTGTGTGGAAGTCATCATTATAAATTCACATTCATTGAAGAGTAAGTAGACCGTCAGTGGCTAGTGAAATGGGTATAAGCACGGCACCATAACGAAACGTAAGAAATAAGAACGATTCGAAATACCGCCCCGAGAGTCTCTGAGGCGGATATTCACTATACGAACGGAAAAGAGTTAAATTTACTCTTCAGAAGGTTTAGTCACTTCTTCTGAGGACGATTCTGATGTTGTCG
Organism: Vibrio sp. SG41-7; assembly: GCF_014164465.1. Taxonomy (NCBI): domain Bacteria; kingdom Pseudomonadati; phylum Pseudomonadota; class Gammaproteobacteria; order Vibrionales; family Vibrionaceae; genus Vibrio; species Vibrio sp. SG41-7. The sequence continues at coordinate 5,059 of NZ_JACJFF010000104.1, forward strand.
CCTCCGGATTCGGCTTCACACTAGAAGGGGTTAATTGGGAGTCACTCTCAGCGGCCAACTGAACATCCGATGCTCTCAAATTATCCACTAAATCTTCTAGGCTTTTTATATGAGCATCACTCCTAGCTATCTGCTTCTCTAATAGCTCATTGTGTTTTGTCGCATCAGACAGCTTTTTCACCTGTTGTTGGTTGTCAGTTTCCAACTGAGTTAATTGCTTGGTCAATGCTTCGTTTTCTGATTTTAATCCCGAGCTTAGATCTGAGCTTTTTTGTGCGTTAACACTATCTAAAACCTGTTGAAACTGAAGGCGTAGCCCAACATCGCGATAATCGTCACCATTCACAGCTTTAGAAATGCTGAGTAATTGATTCTCAACTTTCAATACTGACTGTTCAAACTTATCACCATTTACACTTGCGAGTATTTTCACCTCATGAGCGACATTGCGTACGTGCTTCAATTCAAACTCGGCAGCTTGAACTGCATCTTCAATCATCGACGTTTCTCGAGGGTTCGCTTTCACTTGGCTTTCTGTTAATGCGATTTGAGATGTTGCCTTCGCAAAAGTTAATGGAACAACATCATCAAAGTCTTCATTTTTCAAAAAGGCCAAATCATCTTTCAAAGGTTCGATGTACGTCTTATGCGCCACTTTCAGTTCTAATAAATGGGCTTCATTGAGGAACTCTACTTGTGCTTCTTGAGCATCTTCAAGTTCGCCTTCCTGTACATACTCGAATAACTCACGATATTCTGAATACAATCTTTTGTAGCTCGAAGTAAATAGAGTATCCGCACGAAGAGAGGTCAGGTAATCCATTTGCTCAATCGAATCAGCCAAGACTCGATCCGCGTTTTTCTTTAGTTCTTGAATTGAGTCATAGTCTGACTTAACCAATGCAATTTTCTCATCAAACGCTTCAGCATAAGTCAGGCTCGAAAACATAGAGTAGCTATTGTTAACCAGAGTCTCGTCTTTTAGTAATTCAGCATAAATGCTGTCAACATCATCCCATGCCTCTAGCAGACGATTGTATTTATTGGGATCATAAATCGATAATTGAGCATGTTCTTGAAGCTCAACTTCCCACTGAGAGTAAACGCTTTGAATAGACTGAAAAGAGCGAACCTTTACAGTATCGTTCGTGGTTTGACTCGAATCCACCGGCTCTGAAGGTGTACTTTGACAACCTGAGACAGCAAATATCATACAAAGAACCAGTGTGGCTTTGTTTATTTTCATTTTCTATGCACTTCCCTTTTATGCAACATCAATTTATGTAAATAATATAACCCGTTAGAGAAGACTCTTCCAGACATGTCCTGGGTATTGATCATGACAATGCTCACGCGTTGAGCCATGGCGATAATGTTAATGATTGAGCATCAGTTAGCCGGAGTACCTTCTCATACTCGTGGTAGAGCCCTATTACGCCAGCGCTTCTACCATGGAATCTAACCCAAACCTAACGGCTTTAGTTCCCCCCATCAATACGCCGAGTAATTGCGCTTACTAAGGTTCAATGATCAAGAGAGCCACTATTAATTGTGATTGGTGAGATTCATGCCTATGCTTTTTATGTGCTTCTGGTTTGGTTGTTTATTCTAAATTAAGCGAACCTTGCTCTTTCGTGATGTCAGGGATGGTGATTCGATATGATTAATAAATTTCTAGTACTTGCTGCTGTGGCATCGATGGGTGTGACGATTTCTGACACATCTCGTGTTGGTTGGCTAAAGGGGTTGGTCGAGGGTGATGTGCCTCTTGCTATCAAGGAGGCGTTTGTTCCTTGTTATGTACTTTATTCAATATAACGATCCCCATCTCAACGTTCATCAAGACCGCAAAAAAAAAGAATCCCTACTGCAACCAATCAGAAAGGGGACGTCCTGAAGTCATATCTGGTGATCCTGAATTAGAATGAGTACCAGGATAGAGGTTGACCTTACCGTTAAATACGTCCTAAAGTGAGCGTGTTACGAAGCACCTTGGATGTAAGTTATGAACAAGAAAAAGTTGACCGAAAAAGAGTTGTTAGAAAAGATTACTCCTTATAATTCCCACAGTGATTTGCTCGCCAAGACCGAAATAAAGCCAGGTATGTTGCCTTTCGCTGATGTGGAAAGCATATCAGATGATTTCATGGTTAATCGAATTGATGAGCCTAGTTCAAATTTGGTGAACCCAAATGCTTTTCTTTCATACCTCGAGTTAGCGCTAGATAACCTTCCAGATGGTGATATCGAGCTCTGCGACTTGGGTAATGAAATTGGTAGGGTCATTGCAAATTTAAACTCACCACACAAAACACTCTTGCAGGAAGTCATTCATGGTGTTGAACACGGTTTTGATTTGATTAGCAAAGAAAGAGGAGGCTTCGAATAGGTATGCTTGATGAATGGATTATCAACAATATGGCATTAACCAGTATCATCATAGTAGCCACGGGGTTAACGCTCGGGTACATCCTTTTTTAAAACGGATTATTAGGGCTGCGACGAAAATCTCAGTAGTACGTTGACACGAGTTACGGCGATCAGTAAACCGCCTATCAACTTTTTCTTGAGATGTTATTTAGTGCGTTAGGCCAAAGTGATGAATCAACTCAAGAAAAGTTAAAGTTTATCGCCAAAGCTTTAAACACACCTATTGACATAAATGACACTGCCGATTTTTTACACAGCCTTGAAAAATATGCAACGAGTCTAAGCCAAACCATTCGTCAGAGATTAAAAGATGATGAAGAGGACAATCTTGACTTTACCGTTGCCTCGACGCTGATGCACCACTACCGTCAGCAAGCAGAAAAAGAAGAAAACTGGCAAGAGGCCATCAATTGGTTACTCAGGGTCGAACTCAACGATTCTCATTGGTTGACCATGGGGCACTATCATCTGCACTTGAAGCAATATAAACAAGCTACGCGATGTTTACACCAAGCAAGAAAGTTGATGGACAAAGAACATTTCCATTACGCTAAGAGCATTGATTTAGAATGTGCTATCGCAGAGACAGAGCAAGACATCCTCGCATATGGAAGATTCGCTGGGATCAATTCAAAAATAAACCAAGCCGATACACCATTGGTCACTTGAGTGATTTAACGAGCGAACACCCAGAACTATCTTCTCACTATCAGAGCGATATTTTAACGTTTCTTGAGGCAGGTATAGAAAGCAGCGGGCAAACCGAAACGCTATTTTTACTAATCGATAGCGCCATTCAATATCAGCATATTCCAACGCTGTTGAAATGGTGCGAACACCCAGCAATTACTGTTGGTCAACTGCCTGACATTGCTCAAAAGTTAGGTGCAGAGCATCATAACGTCGCTTTTCACCTTTACCAACGCGCCATAACGGAAACCGTTAAAAGAACCAATAATCAAGCGTATCTACAAACGGTTGTGTTACTGAGTGAACTCAAGGTATTGCCAGCCCCACACAAAGAAGCACATCTCCACCAATGGCAACGTTTTTTAGCCACACTGCGCCATAATATGAAAAGAAAACATAAATTTATTCGATATCTCGATGAGCGATTTGATTAACTTTGGTTAATCTAATCGTATCTTTTACTCATCCGTAAAAAACAATCATGCAAACAACTCAGACGGATCTATTTTAAAAAACGGATTGTGAAAGCGGGACACCTCAATACGCTGCTTTAAACGCAACTGTAATTGCTTAACCGTCTTGACCTCTTGGCATTCGGCCAGGAGATCTTGTGCTTCTTTTTGCAAATTATCACGGTACTCTCGCAACCCTTTCTGACGTGACGCTTTGTTACCCCCACCAAACCGTTGCCAAATGATGCTTTTTATATCACCACCATGCTGAAGATCTTGATACTCCAAATTTAATTGCTCAATCTTTTCCGTCAGCGTCATCTTTAAGCGTTCAAGCATACCGTCATCCATCACCATCTCATGCTCAGGGAGGTGTTGCTGAGCCAGCATAAACAAGGCCACCACATCTTTGTCTTTCTTCGCTTGTGACAGTTGCTGCATCAATGCGCTTTTCTCTGACTTCTTCTCTTCGTCCGTTTCTTTGTCTGGGTGTAATTGCTTGGCCAGTTGGCGATACAACTTGGTTATCTGTTTATCGCTGTAAAGCGCGTCGCTCGCTTGATGATGTGACAGATCGAAGTGGGCTTTACCATCGGTTTGAGAGAAATAATCCTCACCTCCCCAATCGATGTCATCTTCTTCACCGTGTTCCTCTTCCATTTTTTCAGCTACCACGCTTTGCAGATAATCGTGAAACTTCTGAGGATCCTTGACCATGGCCATTAATTCGTCATCGCTGACATCAAGATCGTAACCCAGCATCATGGATATCTCTTCGCGAAATCCCTCGATTTGGTCTTCCGTTATCAAGATGTCTTCACCTTGGTTCGATGGTAATGCCAAAAGCGCTTGGTTGAACGATTCGCGTAACGCTATCGAGTCCACAGGGTTGAAAGGGTTTGACTCTAAAATAGTTAACTCTTCTTGTATCCAATCGTACAGGGCTTCACGTTGCGGCCCTTTAATCGTTTTGCGCGGGATAAAAGTCAGCAGATGATGGATCCATTTCTCGGTCGCTCGGCACATTGCGTGTTCTTGCTTTTCATTCGATGCTTTGAAGTCATGATAAAAATCATCCAACTTGGCTTGGTAACGCTCGAGACGTCGTTGTCTTTTTCCCACCTCCTCCCATAACTGGTTAAGCTTATTTTTTTGCTTTGGGGAGGATGAGGTCGTTGCTAAAAAAGAAAGAGGGGCGGTTGTCATAATGCGCAAGTCGTTGAGAATGATACTCAGAGATTATCGCAAATTCATGGTTCGAAAAAGTCCGAGGTAAGGTTTTGATGATACTGATCCGGTTATTAGGCTGCGTCTCCTTAAAAGTCGGTAACATTATTGCTTGTTGTGAAAAGAACCTAGATAACGCCTCCACTCGCTGGGTATTGGATGCGGTTATCTTCGATATAAACCTTAATCAAGTCACTGTACTGGCTTGAGACGCTTCACCTTAGCTCGGTGTCTTTTACCTCTTATGTTTCCATATTGTCAGTGTCATCCGGCAGGCCGGTAGCCTAAGATTTATTCTACGCGATTCACCTTTTTCTCAATGCAAGTTCACATTTACAGAACAAAAACCGACCACATCCTCGCTTTCTCTTGACCTGTAACATACTCCGCGCTTCTATTGAAAGTGTTCATGATTTAAACAAATTACATTGAACAACACTTTACTCCAACACGATAATAAGAGGCGGTTCTTGGGTTATATTGCGAACGAAAAAAGAAAAAACCGAAACAAACAGAGTGGTGCCCCTTACCCTGAAGCCAAACTCACGGTCACTTCTCTTGTCCGAATTTTCAAAAACTTAAATCGCAGCCGACTCCCGCTCAAAAAACGAGAAAAATTCTTTTTTGTTTTCATTTATCTATGGCTAACAGGCGAATTGGCCTCGTTAAGAAAACAAGACGATAGCGCCAAAATTTCAGACTACACACTGCCCGACCTTTTCCGACAGCAGGCTTACAAAACATGTCAAAAAAATGCATTTCGAACGGTCATACACGGATCCACCTCTTGGGTTGAATACGCTGTCGCTTACCCCGTAAAAAATCATACCGTCTATTTATGGCAACCCGTTCCCTCTCGACTTAACCCCTTTTTTCAACGATTTATTTCCCAGCGCGGCTATGAACGTCCTTTTTTAAGCTCGAGCGAAAAAGATGAACTCAAGAGCATGATAGAGAAACGCTGGAAACAACACGGGTTGGATGAGTTAGAGCAATCCGTGGGAAGAAAAGATAATCTCATTAACTATTTCAATATCTGCGTTCAAAACGACAACCATCTATCCGCACTCCCTCGTTACGTGCTTACCCATCAACATCATCGAGTTCATCACAGCAATGCACGGTATTACCAACAAGAGACCAGTGACCGAATACGAGCGAAAATATTCCGAGCACATGAACGCTATCTTGAACGCTTAATTTTTGAGATCAGGGCGTTAAAGTTTGAAGAAAGGTTTACCGTAGAAAGGCGCACCAAAAACCGCTCGGGGATAGAACGCGTCTACTTGGTGGATACCACATTAATACAAAACGTTCCTAGGGCATTCGAAGCTCACAGCATTAAACAACTTCACTATCACGAAGGCGAATCCAAGCCAAGTTCGGTACAAGCCCCCCTCTTGATTGGAAGTCGACGTAGCGTTGACGTAGTGACACTCGCGAGCTTTTTTCGCCAAATAGAGAACGATATCCTTGCGTATTCCATGTCGATTGAGAAAGAGCACTCTCTTGAGACGTTCCTCTCGTATTACAATCTATGCACCTATCATCTCGTCTTGTGTTTCTTAATCTGTACTGGTGTACGCCCCACCCACCATATCAGTATTGAGTCTCGGCGTTACTTTCCTGGTAAAAAAGCCAGTGTGCGAGATAAGGGGCATTATCGTGAAATCTTCATCAATGAGTACCTTACTGAGCAAATTCATCAACATCAGCTATTACAACAGAGGCTAGCGTCGCTTTTACCCGCCAAGGCTTTCCATTTAGAGAAAGATGTATTGTGGTACCTGATAGATGACAATGAAAAAGCGCAAACGGTCTCTGCCAGTCTCTTGCGCCAGTTTTTAAAACAACGAGGGACGACCTTTGTGGCCTACTCGATAAGACATGCTTTTGCTCAATTCGCACTCGAACATGTTGCCCCTTCTTCTTTGAGTAACGCTCAACTCGATAGGCTGATGGGGCACGCGAACCTCGGTGAAGATATCGGCAATGACCATATCTTCCCCCTGCATCGTCAACAGCTCATTCAACACATCAATCGCATTGCCTCGAACTTTAACTTACAAAAGGTGTGCTATGTCAAATAACTCAACGCACAGCACTCCTTCGAGCTGTCACAAAGACGATAAAGCCGCCATCAAGGTTTATTCTTCTCTCATGCGCGCACTCCCTATCGAGCACATTGTGCATTACACGCAGCAAAACCATGCATTCACGCCACCAGAAGATGCCATCAAATGGGTGTTACATCACTGGCCAAACACTCAAGAATCCAGCCGACAAGTCACGAAAGTCACACTCAGTGATGTCAGACAACAATGGACACACCAGCCTGCGAGACTCAAATCGCATTACCAAAGCGCATTGACCGCCATCTTGCTGTACCTCCACCATGCACTTGGATGGGAAATACCGAAAACAGAAGAAAAAAAACTGGTCGACCACGACGCCAAGCTCTTTGAAAACATCACGTCCCATGCGCATGCGGCCTATCGCCTTCTTCAAGGATACAGCACGTTTCTAGAGACCTTTTATCAAAAGAGAGCTCCGCTTAGTCAGGAGCAGGTCGCGTTAATCGTTGCACTAGAAGTGGCCCCTTTGCCTCTCGACTACCTCCACCACATACTTACGTCACCAGATTGTATTGAAATCGTCGATAACCGTCTTTACTTGCGCCTAATACACATCCAAGGCCCCCAAAGTAAAGGCCGGCCAGATAAAGCAGCAGAAAGCGCATCGTTTACTCGCTACCACTTACCGCTCTCCGTTTATCGCGTTTTAACCACATTCTATGAACAAAAGGCGGCCACGCTCTCTCATGCCTCAATGGGGCTCAATCCGCTCATAGAACGGCTTCATGTCTTCATAGGTCAACTGATCGCTGACACTGAGCCATCCTCACTGGTGGGTTCAACCACTCATCCTTGTCCCAAGAGACAATTGCATTCTCTCTTTCAAGCCGCCTGGTATTACCGTGACGATGTCGTGCCAACGCTCTTAAAAGACATCGCCTACCCAACAAGACATGTGGCCTATGATCTGCAAAGCCCCAGCATTCCCAATCAACAAAAACAGCTGGATGATATTTATACACAAACCTGGGATGACAAGTGGTATGAAAAAGTGGAGCCTGGCCAAAAAGAGAAATGGCCGCACCAGGCGCTGTTAAATGCGTATAAGAAAAACAGAACAAAGCCAACAGAATACGAAGTGACGAGATGGCAAAGACACAATGTATTACCTCAACTGGCGGGCCTATTTGTAAGAAACCTTATTTTGTTCGGCGGGGAGCGGGTTGAAAACCTCAGCGATAGTACGCTAACTCAATATTCAGGATTAACAAAGATACTCAAGCCATTTCCATTAAGCTTTGAGGCCAGTCAAAACCATGATGAACTCATGCCTTGGGCCCACCGCACGTATGCAGCGCTCACCACTCACAGTTCACAACAAAAACTCCATCGTTTTTTTAAATTCTTAACGACGCAAGATTTAACCGACCACATCAATTTAAACGAACTGCACAACCCCACCGTCCCCATCAATGTGGACGCCAATTTCATCTCTCTTGACGCATTGCACGAGATTGTTCATGCCTTAGTCAGTAATACAAAAGGGCATTTCTATCAGCGTTTATTCAGCGCATCGGCGGTTATTCTTGCGTATTTTGGCAAACTCAGACGCGGTGAAATCGTAAGGCTGCGAATTAAAGACATCTGGGCCACCCAAAAAACCGCCTCTCATCATGGTCAAGATGATAATCAATACTTTACGCTACATGTGACTCAGACAAGAGAAGGGAAAACGAAAAACAGACAATCACGATGGGTGCACATATACCTTCCCCCCGAGTTTGCTACCCTCATTCGTATGTGCATCAAGCTCAAACCAAGATTATCCGCTCGCGCGGGTAGGACCAGCCGCTCCCCACAAATGCCGCTCATTGGTTTTGAAAATGAAAGCATCACATCCAGACAACTGCATTACTTGTTGCCCGCCACCAAAGCCATTAAAGCGATTTGTGGTGAGGATGTCCGCTTCCATCATTTAAGGCATTCTGGCGCCTGTGTTTCTCTTCTTCAAAGCCTGCATTTCATCAGCCATGGCACTGATACCGATATGGGATTGCCGCCCAAACTTCAAGCCTTGATGACCCAAGAAGTATTGAAAGCGCAATTTCAGCATTGGTTAGAACAGCAGGACACGCTTAACCTCAATGATAATTTGGTGTTTGAAGAGTTCATACGGGAGATCGGGCATAAACACTACGCCACAACCCGCAAGCACTATGTCCACGGCATGGATTGGCTTTACCCATTTTATCGAAAAGCTGGGAACCCAAAAGAGAATAAACCTTACACTCGAGCAGAACTGTGTTGGCTATTGGGGTTAAAAAAAGGATCGAACGATCTCTCCCGTCGCATCGCGAAGTTAGACGCGCAATACGCGCAGCTTTCAACAGAAGAAAAGAAACATTACCCATTGCTATTCTCCGAAGAGGTCCTTCGCAACCACTTATTCCCTCAAAAGCCCAAAGTCCCATCGAACACCATACCAACATCGCACTTAACCACGCTGCTTACGGAGCTATCCGATGAAGCGTTACGCGCCAATCAGCCCGATTGTCGACCTTTCCCGAACGTTCAGCGCAGTTTACTTAAGACGCTGTTTTGTCAGCAGTTCAATCACAATAAAGACCAATTCCTCTTTTCAGACATCAGCGCAGTGTGGGCGTACTCCAACAAGCACAGACCTGAGATGTCACGCCAAAAGTGGGAGAAAGCCATGGGTAAAGTGAACAGCATGACGCTTATTGATGGTGATGAAACGCCGCAGATTTTAATCAGGATGTCGACGAATCAAAAAGATGGCACCTTATTCCGAGAGGCCTTTAAAGTACCCGAGCTGCAGTTTTTCCAGGCGAGCTTTAACCTCATGGTGAATGGAAAGACCGACCCAACACGGCAAGAAAAAAATATCCGCGAACACTTTGCCGATGAAAAAGATTCAGTTCTTATCACGAAGAAAAGAGAAGGGTCTACAGAACTTCATATCACACTTTCCCTTCGAGAGAGCATCACACTCGCACCGCAAACGATGCATTATATCTATGAGTATCTGACCTATTTCCAGGCTCACAACAAGCACCCAGAGTAACAGAGAAAAGCCAGCGCCGCTCAACGCCCATGACAACACCATCAGCCGATAAAGGAAATTGAATGAAAAAAAAGACCGTCCCACTTCATATCAATGCGAAATTCGCCCAAAAAAGCTTACAGCGCATGCAACGTCAACTCATCAAAAATAGCGACGACTTTTATGTCAGCTTCTGTTTTGACTTTGAGAAAAACCAATGCAAAATCATAGGGGGGCATGCGCCTGAGTATTCACTCCTGACACTGGACTTAAATCACGACGTCCAAGCGAGCAATACACTGTGCTCATTTTCACTCTCGGGTGATGTGTTCAAAAACTGGCTTCGTTCGGCGCTCGACCTCTACCTCCTCACACAAGAAGAATTCGTTATCCTCCATATTGACTGTCATTTCAAAAACGCTCCTCCCTCTATCATTATCTACGATACCAAAGCCGTCTCTCTTCTTGATAAGCAATGCGATACCGAAGCCGTCCTAGCTCGTGTTTGTCGACGCCAAATTAAGACGCGCGACCCTCTTGATTCACACATTCAATTTATTCATTCAGATGCTCAACGTGACTATCAAAGCATCGCCAAATCCACCTGCCAAAGTCTTATCCATGAGATAAAGCCGCATTCCCCTTTCCAAATGGTTGAATTTGATCCAGGGACGAAAGAGCTCAAAATCATGCGCAACGATGAACTCGAAACGAGCACGACCAACCTTAAAATCGATCTCGGGCATTCGTTCATTGCCTCTGAGCCGGGTGTCGAAATGCTTGGGCACCTTATCGAAAACACCGCCGATAAAGACATTCGAATCCGCCAAGAAAACGACCAGCTGATCATCAAAACATCAGAGCAATGTTCGGTACTGTCGCTCGAAGGGCTCGATGAATTTAAGCAAAAAGTGGCCGATGCGCTTGACGTATTTTCCACCTTTACCGTTGACATCACTCCATTCAAGGCTGAAATATCCGCTTTGCGCAGCTACCTTGATGTTCGTTCTCAAGACATTGCGTATTTTGTGATTCAAAAGGAGGATTCGTTCTTAGTCGCGCAAGTTGAAAATGAAACGCACACCAAACCCATCTTGGTGGATAACTTATCCATGACAAGCCACGAACAGCTCATCGTACAGATTCATTTAAAACCGTTTCTCGACCTGAAAATCTCGAACATCACCGAAATGAAAGAGATGAAAGTCACCATCTATAAAAACAACCGTCTCGAGACGTATATGGGATTTTTTGACGAGGCCAGGAAACATATCCCGACACAATCCCTTGCTGTCGAACTGATTAACAACGCGCAGAAAATTCGAGAGATTAATCTCGCGCTGGAAGATTATAAAAAAGACAAAGGCTTGGTTAAGCCGGAGAAAGCAGGAGAAAACCACACCTTAGATTTAGAGTCGATGTTTTAAACGCGAAACGATACCTAAATAGCCGTACAAAAAAACGCGCATAAACACTGGGCATTAAAACAGTATGAGTCTACATTAAATGGTGGAACTTTATACAGGCAGGGTGACAGGTTCATTTCACGATGAAACCGTGAGACGCACCCGAGTTTGAAAAAAGTAAATACGCAGTTGGGATAGGAAGGCAGCAACCTCCCTACCCTGTACCGGCTGCAGAACGTTTAAGCAGACCCAGCCGATGGCTCGATTCTAGCGAATTCCATTGGTGAGGGACAGATGTATTTAAGATCTGATATCAATGGAGGCCGCTATGGCTCATCTTCGCATCCGTCCTAATAGGCGCATTCAGTTCGATCTTCATTTGTACGGCCAGCGCTTTCGTGAAGGCACCAAACAAATGGCCACGCCAAAAAATGTAAGGCTTGCTCAAGCCACCCTCAAGCAAATGAACGCCGAGATTGAC
>NZ_JACJFF010000105.1:0-16676 GCF_014164465.1 Vibrio sp. SG41-7
TCAAGGGTGATAAACAACTCGCCTTCTGTGAAGCTGAACTGCTGTTCGCCAGTGTCATTTTGATCAAGCGTTCTTAGCTGACCGTCATAAGTAAACTGAGTGATCGTCGCACCATCAGCACTTTGATTTGGCATCACATCAATGGTGTTGGTTGTGATTGTTCCATCAGCTAGATTTGGCTCAGTGATATCTAACGTACCGTCTTGCATGATTTGGACATCATCACCAATGGTCACATTAAGCTGAGACACCAATGAATCGTCGCCGTCTGTATCCACAGCATAAACAGGCAGATCGAAGCTCAGATCGTTGTTATCTAAACCATCCACATGGTCTAACGCTTCAAGTAAAGTAAAGTAAAGGTGTATTCACCAAGTGTGGTTGCCGAGAAACTAATAGTGAACACTGGGATTTCAGTGTTCGAACCATCGGTAATAAAGCCAATGTAAGTACCTGGATTGGCCGAGTCTTCTTTTATCTCAACGGCAAAACCATTCGATTTCAGTGCTCCACCCACATTGAATTCAGTAGGTTCAATACGGAAACTCGCCACATCATCACTTTGGTTCGTGAAAGTAATCGTCTCAGTTTGACTTACTGTACTTCCGCTTGGCACAGAGCCATCAGCAAGATTTATTTCAGACAGAGTAACGCTTGGCACGGCATCAATGGTTGGGATATCACCATCTGTAATCGTCAGCGTCACTGTGGAGGTCAGTACGTCATTGTCTGAATCACTTGAAGTCACCACTATCGACTTCACGATATCTTCGCTAGCTGTGTGGTCTAGATTTCGGTTTGGTTCGAAGCGTACTTCACCTTCAAGAGTGATGAACAACTCGCCTTCCGTGAAGCTAAATTGCTGCTCACCATTGTCAGTTTGATCCAGAGTGCGAACTTGCCCGTCATAAGTAAACTGAGTGATCGTCGCGCCATCGGCGCTTTGCTCTGGCATCACATCGATGGTGTTAGTTGAAACAGTGCCATCAGCCAAATTTGGTTCGACAATATCTAACGTACTGCTCTGCATGATTTGAACATCATCACCAATGGTTACACTCAATTGAGAAACCAATGAATCATCGCCATCACTGTCAACGGCGTAGACTGGCAGATCAAAGCTCAGATCGTTATTTGCAAGGCCATCCGCATGGTCTAATGCTTCAAGTAAAGTGAAGGTGTATTGACCTAAATTGGTATCCGAGAAGCTAATCGTGAACACGTTAGTTTCAACGTTCGAGCCATCAGTAACAAAGCCGATGTAGCCGCCCGGAGTGGTTGGATCGGCCTTCAGCTCAACCGCCAATCCGTTTGATGTGAGAGCGCCACCAACATTAAATTCAGTCGGTTCAATACGGAAGCTTGTCACATCATCACTTTGAGTGGTGTAAGTAATAGTTTGAGTTGAACTAACCGCGCTGCCACTTGGCGCAGAGCCGTCACTCAGACTTGTTTCTGACAAGCTTACTGTTGACACATTATCAATAGTTGGGATATCACCATCGGTAATGGTCAAAGTGACGGTTGAGGTCAACACATCGTTATCGGAATCGCTAGATGTCACCATGATTGATTTCACGATGTCTTCGCTGAGTATGTGGTCTAAATTACGATTAGGCTCAAAGCGCACATCACCTTCAAGCGTGATAAACAACTCGCCTTCGGTGAAGCTAAACTGTTGCTCGCCATTACCATTTTGGTCAAGCGTTCGAAGTTGGCCATCATAAGTGAATTGCGTCACCGTTGCGCCATCAGCACTTTGATTTGGCATCACATCGAAAATCGCCGTCGTCGGTGTGCCTGCTGCTAAATCAGCGACCGTCGGCTCAGTAATATTGAGCGTACCGTCTTGCATGATTTGAACATCATCGCCGATGGTGACGTTTAACGGAGACATCAGTGAATCATCGCCATCACTGTCTACCGCGTAAACAGGTAAATCAAAGCTGAGATCGTTGTTGCCTCGGGCATCTTGATGATCCAACGCTTCGATGAGCGTGAACGTGTATTCACCTAATGACCCAGAATTAAAGCTTAATGTGAATACTGTAGTTTCTACGTTTGTGGCACTGGTCGTAAAACCAATGTAGTCACCCGACCCTGCCGGATCTTCACGTAACTCAACGGCTAAACCGTTCGATTTAAGATCGTCGTTAGTGTCGAACTCCGTTGGCTCAATACGGAAACGAACCACATCATCACTTTGATTGGTAAACGTGATGGTTTGAGTGAAGCTTACCGCGCTGCCACTCGGAGCAGAGCCATCGCTCAGGTTAGTTTCAGAAAGCGTAACACTTGGAATAACGTCAATCGTAGGGTTATCACCATCAGTGATCGTCAGCGTAACGGTTGAAGTCACCGGATCGTTATCAAAATCACTTGAGGTCACGACAATCGACTTCACGATATCTTCACTCACCGTGTGGTCTAGGTCGCGGTTCGGCTCAAAGCGCACTTCACCTTCAAGGGTGATAAACAGTTCACCTTCCGTGAAGCTGAATTGCTGCTCGCCAGTGTCATTTTGATCAAGCGTTCGTAGCTGACCATCATAAGTGAACTGAGTGATCGTCGCGCCATCAGCACTTTGATTTGGCATTACATCAATGGTGTTGGTTGTGATTGTACCGTCAGCAAGATTTGGCTCGGTGATATCTAAGGTACCGTCTTGCATGATTTGGACATCATCACCAATCGTGACGTTAAGCTGAGACACCAGTGAATCATCGCCGTCCGTATCGACCGCATAAACAGGCAGATCGAAGCTCAGATCGTTCTTATCTAAACCATCTACATGGTCTAACGCTTCAAGCAGAGTAAAGGTGTATTCACCCAATGTGCTCGTAGAGAAAGCAATCGTAAACACTGGGATTTCAGCGCCCGAACCGTTGGTAATAAAGCCAATGTAAGTACCCGGATTAGCCGAATCTTCTTTTATCTCAACCGCAAATCCATTCGATTTAAGTGCACCGCCCACATTAAACTCTGTTGGTTCAATACGGAAACTTGCTACATCGTCGCTGCCTGCGGTAAAGGTAATCGTCTCGGTTGCGCTAACTGTACTTCCGCTGGGAGCAGAGCCGTCATCAAGGTTGGTTTCAGAGAGAGTCACAGGCGGGATCAAATCAATGATCGGATCTTGGCCATCGGTAATACTTAACTCAAGCGTCGAACTATCAGTATCCCCATCACCATCTTCGGCTAAAAATGAGACCTGTTTGACGATAGTTTCACTGCTTGAGTGGTCGATATCACGAGTGACTTCAAAACTGAAGTCACCGTTTAATGAGATAGTGACGACACCTTCAGTAAAACTGAAAGTCTGGGTAGCATCGGGGAGCAGGCTTTGATCGAGTGAGTAATCAACACCGTCGTAGTTAAACGATTGAATTGTAGAACCATCTGCGCCTTCAAAATTGAACAGGTTATACGAAACAATAGTATCGCCCGCTAAGGTCGGCTCGGTGACTGATTCAACCTTATCAACTAACTCAACGACATCGTCTTTAACATTAACGAGGATCTCAGCAGCTTCTGGTGTGTTCGAACCTCCAGACAGTGCAGAACGGTCGCCATCTGCATCAACAGCATAAATTGGCAATGCAAAAGTTAACAGCGCATCTTCAGCGCCTTGATGAGAAAGTTCTTCATAAAGATTAAACTCATAGTTGCCCAATGAAGGGCTATCAATTTTAACGTCAAAGACCGTAATTCTCGAACCATTGACCTCAACATAACCTTCGTAAGTTCTTACACCGTTGGTTTCATCAATCAACTCAAGTAGCACAGCCTCGCCATTTGAAACCAAGGTGCCATTAGTATTAAATTCAGTGGGTTCTAGCTCATAATGGTCAATGATGTCACTTTCAAAAATGTCCGCGGTGATACTGCCAGTGCCAGACACTGGCGCCGTGCCCTCTTGTGAGCCGCCAACAATGCCCGCTTCATCAACATCAATACTCTCAACATTAGTAATAACAGGGCTATCGCCATCAGTAATGGCAATGTTGATCGTATTGGTTACAACATCTTGGTCAAAATCGGTAATCGTGATTGGCAAAGCGAACGTCAGTGAATCGGTACCCACTTGTTCTATCGGATTAGACTGCTCGAATTTATAGGTGCCATCGGTATCTAGAGAGATAGAGAGAACAACCTCACCTCGACCTTGGATGGACAGAGTAATCGTTGTTCCATCATCAGAAAGTCTCGCAAGCGTGTTTTGATTATCACTGAGCAACCCATCAAACTGGTCCAGTGCACTTGCATCAAATACGGCTGATTGAAGGTTATCACTACCAATATTTGAGAACGTCCCTTCGATTGCCGCGCTGCTAGTTTCAACGTTAGTGATATTGACACTTTCAACAGACGGATCTATCCCGTCAAACACTGAAACTTGTGCGTTAACGGGTGTTGCTAGCGGGTTCCCAGCGGTGTCTTCACCTTGAATATCAAAGGCAATATCTATTTGATCGCCAGTGTAAGAAACCTGACCACCGCCAACCGACGGTACATGATCAATCGGCTGGGAAATCGTTGTGGTTAGAGAAAGCTCAATGTTATTGCCAACACTGACGGCATCAATGTCGATACGTAATACTTCGTCGGTACCTTGAACACCAACGATAGAATTAGTCGTCGCGTCATAGGTGAAGATAACGGACTGACCACTTGAAGTAATGTCGCTGTTTAATTCACTAAGTAGTGAAGCGAGGGATAAAGTTTCTGGAATGAAAGAGTTAGGGGCGAGAGCTAAACTGCCAGCAATAATCGTTTCTGTCGTTGTTACAGATTGGGGATAGGTATTGCCAGATATGGAGCCTTCAGTCAGTGTTTCACTGATTGATTGGCCACCTGATGAACGAGTGATAGATCTGAATTCTTCTCTGTCTTCATCAACAGTTTGTTCTGCTAGACCAGCGGTCTCAAAGAAAGTCGATGGATGAGTTTCAGTGTAGTTATAGTCAATCGTCACAAAGCCAGCATTTGCAGAACCTAGTCCGCCACCAGCAGCCGTTGCTTCTAAGATTTGAGTCGGATCGGCACCACCTAAAATGGCTTCTTGAATTGCAGCAAGGTCGTCTTCAGTGAAGGTTTCTGCGTCTGCTTGCTGTAAGTCAAAATTAACCTCACCAGCTATTGGTGCATCTACCCATGCAGCGTTTTCATCAACACAACCGACGCAATTCTCTGCAACCGGAATCGAATCATTCTGAACGCCTAATACAAGCTCTGACTTGTTGGCCGTAATCACGATCTCATTTTCACGGATGGTATCGCCAACTGAAACTTTTCTTGCGCTGCCGTCTGGCTTAACTACGACGACATCTCCACTCGTAGCTTCAACTACCGCAACCTGGCGAGAAACTTCAATATCCATACATCCCCCGTTGTCACAAAGCACTATTTTTAAGCGCTGTGAAAATTATTTGTAATAGCAATTTCAGGTTTTAATTGAACGCATACTTAGCTCTCATCAATGGCAATCCATTGTTATGCCCAATCGGCTTGAAAAGAGAGAAGTATTTCACCTGTTTTTTTATAGTTTACTTACCCTTAAGCCTAGTCTTCCCCATAAAAAATGCCATGTCTGTGCCAAAATACGTTTTTTCACAAATAGGAGTGTTCGCTACGGACTTTCAATTCACAATAAGACATTGATTTATAACAATATTACTTATGTAAGCAAAAGTCATCAGCATATAGCTTTATCGTAACCAAACCACCATTCGCCTTTAATGTTGACCAGTAACTTTGAGCGACACCAAAAACAAAAAAGCCCACAAAGTTGAAACTTAGTGGGCTTTAAAATCAGTATGTAGCGTTACGCTTTTAACAATCAAACACTATGATTTAGCGAGGCGATTTGCCGTCCAAACATAAAGCAGCTCAAGTGCGATAGTTGCACCAGCCAATGCTGTAATCTCGCTTTGGTCATACGCAGGTGAAACCTCAACAACATCCATACCAACCATATTAATGCCCTGCAAACCGCGGATGATTCTCAGGACTTTATCTGAGTTCAAACCGCCGCATACTGGCGTACCTGTACCCGGAGCAAAAGCAGGATCCAGACAATCGATATCAAACGTTAGGTAAACTGGCTTATCACCAACAATGCCTTTCACTTGAGCAATGATCTCGTCCACGCTCATGTCGTTCGCTTGCATCGCGTCAATAACGTTAAAGCCGTGTCCTTCCTGCTTGTACTCTGTACGAATACCAATTTGCACTGAGTGTTCTGGCGAGATAAGGCCTTCATTTGGCGCATGGTAGAACATAGTGCCATGATCGTAACGACTGCCCTGACTGTAAGTGTCAGTGTGCGCGTCGAAGTGAATCAGAGCCATCTCACCGTACTTCTTGCCGTATGCTCTTAACAAAGGCAGTGTAATGAAGTGATCGCCACCTAAACCTAACAAAGTTTTACCACTATTTAGAATCGCATCAGCAGCCGCTTCTAAACGCTGAGTTAGGTCTTCTGCATCACCACAATCAAACACAAGATCGCCAGCATCAATCACCGAGGTATATTCAAATACATTGAAGTCCCAAGGAAACTTTTTGCCTTCCCACGCCAAGTTTACCGACGCACGACGAATCGCATCAGGACCCATACGAGCACCCGGTCGACCAGACGTCGCCATATCTAACGGCGCGCCCAACACAACCACATCAGCATCGTTATCAATTGGGTTCTGTACCAATGGACGACGCATAAAAGTCATCGCGTTGGAGTACAGCGAGTAATCTGGTTTGGTAAATAGATCGTTCATTAAAAATCCTCAAGATAGGTGTAACCCATCAAGCCTTGCTCTAACTCTTCAAGTACGCTTTGTTGCTCTTGTGCTGGTACTTTCGCCGTGACCAAATCTTTGTAGTTCTGACGAATCAGATCCGTATCGATGTGAACATAACGCATCATGTCTTCAACCGTATCGCCTTCATTGATGTAGTCGATATTCGCTTGACCGCTTTCATCAACATTCACCACTACGCTGTGAGTATCACCAAATAGGTTATGCATATCCCCCAAGATCTCTTGGTATGCGCCTACTAAGAAAAAGCCCATCAGGTAAGGTTCATCTGGGTTCCATGCAGGAACTGGCAGAGTCGTTTCAATACCTTGACCGTCAACATACTGGTCAATCGTGCCGTCAGAGTCACATGTGATGTCCAATACAACAGCGCGTCGCTCGTCCGCATTATCCAAACCACTTAGAGGCAATACAGGGAATACCTGATCGATACCCCAAGCATCTGGCAACGATTGGAACAGCGAGAAGTTCACGAAAAACTTATCAGCCAAACGCTCGCTCAACTCATCCAAAATAGGACGGTGGTAACGGTTCTTAGTGCTCATTCGAGAGCTAAGTTCGTAGTTAATGCGCAAAGACATCTGCTCTGCCCAAGCACGGTGTTGAAGATTCAGCATACCTGTCGCAAATTGGTTGTGTGCTTCTGCGATATCACTTTGCGTGTCGTTGTAGATCTCAATCAACGCTCGGTCATCATTGCCCGCATCTAGCTCTAAGAAGTTCTTCCACATGTT
Source organism: Vibrio sp. SG41-7 (assembly GCF_014164465.1). NCBI lineage: Bacteria > Pseudomonadati > Pseudomonadota > Gammaproteobacteria > Vibrionales > Vibrionaceae > Vibrio > Vibrio sp. SG41-7. Next base: position 7,553 of record NZ_JACJFF010000105.1, read on the forward strand.
GTTTAGCAACATTGGTGCGTCAGCTTCAGGCGCAGCCATATCTTCCGGAGAATAGCTTTCTGTACCGATCACGTTAGTAACAAGCACAGCGTGATGCGCAGTCAACGAACGGCCAGATTCAGAAATGATCACAGGTTGTGGCTGATTGTAGAGCTTACAGATATCCCCTACTGTCATTACGATATTTCGAGCGTACTCAAGCAAGCCGTAGTTCATTGAGTTTGAAGACTGGCTACGTGTACCGTCGTAATCAACCGCCAAACCACCACCAACATCTAAGTACTTCAATTGAGCACCGATATCGCGCAGTTCACAGTAGAAACGAGCCGCTTCGCTCACACCATTTCGTACATCACGAATATTGGCCATTTGTGAACCAAGATGGAAGTGTACTAGCTCTAGAACATCAAGCTGATCTTCTGCTTTCAAGCGTTCAATAACGGTAAGCACTTGTGATGCAGACAAGCCGAACTTCGACTTCTCACCACCACTTGCTTGCCATTTACCTGCGCCTTGAGAAGCAAGACGAATACGCAAACCTAAACGAGGTTTCACGCCAAGTGCCTTCGCTTCAGAAAGAACAAGATCAAGCTCTGACAGCTTCTCTAGAACGATAAATACTTTATGACCCAGCTTTTCGCCAATAAGCGCAAGACGGATGTATTCTCTGTCTTTGTAACCGTTACACACGATCACTGAGCTGGCTTTTTGAGCCAGTGCCAATACCGCTAATAGTTCAGGCTTGCTGCCCGCCTCTAGGCCTAGCTGCTTTTGCTCTAATTGAGCTTGGCTCGCTAAGATCTCATCAACCACTTCTTTCTGTTGGTTAACTTTAATCGGGTAAACAAGCAGGTAACGGTTGTCATACTGATATTCGTCGATCGCTTGGTTAAATGCGTTACAGATATTGTGCACACGTTGATGCACTATTTGAGGAAAACGCACAAGAGCAGGCAAACCAATATTTCTCTGCTCTAACTGTTTTACGATCTGACTAAGAGGAACTTGATGATCGGTTTCGCTCGGTGAAACATACACCTCGCCATTATCATCAATTCCATAAAAACCTTGGCTCCAGTGCTTTACATTATACTCAGCACGGATGCGTTCCAAATTAACCGAATTTTCCAATTCTAGAGACCTCACACTATAGGGCCATCGACAGAAGATACCTCATTGGAATAGCGAGGTATAACCCAACAAAAAACGTTCAAAAACGATTTGTTGGCTGCATTAACCGATATTATTAAGAGTGAGTCCAACCATTGATATTTGTGGTTACGATTACGTTTTTTTATCGTCGAACCGACTTAAAGTGACAGGTAAGGTATTACAAGGTTTTAGGCAAAAAAACAGGCTGAAGCGCATTAGATTTAAAGCACTTTCTAACAAAAAATCAGGTGAATAAAATACCACAGACACATAAAATCCTCGGTTAGTCTGGTCAAGTTAAGTCAGGGTTGTGACAAATATAACCACTTATCTACCAGAACTGTCGCTATCATCCCGATACCTTGTATCCTGTTATCCCATGCCTATTGATGAGTGCTAAACCATGTCTGAAATGTACACTACCTACGCTAAACAATACGACTCTGCTGCCCGCGATAATATTTACAATGCACTACTTGAACGCCCATCAACAATGGCATTGCTTGACGATGTAAAAGATATGGATATTGTCGACCTAGGTTGTGGATCTGGTATTTACGCACAATGGTTTATTGACCAAGGCGCGAATAAAGTGACGTGCACCGATCTATCTCAGGATATGGTCGACTTGGTGAACGGAAAACAAATCAAAAATGTTTCCGCTTACGCTCAAGATGCCGCCCTTGGCCTACCTAGTGAAGCCGACAACAGTGCCGATGTCATCGTGTGTCCGCTAGTCTTGCACTACATTGAAGATCTAAAACCCGTCTTTGATGATCTTCATCGAGTCCTTAAGCCCGGTGGTTACATCGTCTTTTCAACACACCACCCTTTTGCTGACTTTGAATGTACGATTTCTGGTAATTACTACGAGCGTGAATTCATTCAAGAAGAGTGGAACACGGTAGGTACCCCCGTTCAAGTGAGCTTCTACCGCCGTTCTTTAACCGAGCTTTGCCAAGCGGTGACTCAATCAGGCTTGCTGATTTCAAACATCACGGAAGGCACTATCGATGAGAAAGCTAAAGAAATTTCTGAAGCGACATACGAACGACTGTCAAAGAACGTTAACTTTATCTTTATCCGTTGTGAAAAAGCCCCTGCGTAGTCATTAAACGCTTATCTTGGTGCCTTTGATTCCGTCAAAGGCACTCGTTGTCTTCTTATCTTCTTATCTTCTTATCTTCTTACGATAGCTATTATCACCCAACGTCTAAGTCACTTTTCCTCAATTCCCCTTCGAACAAACAACGTGCAACTGAACAAAAAATAAACTTTTCTCGCACATATCTTGTATTCGGTTCAATCTTCTTGTAACTTCAACTGACCAACCAATCGGTCAGCTTTCAAATTTAGGGGATACTATGAGCCATAATCTAGACCTTGAACCAAACACGTCGAGCATCAACGACATGGATCAAATGTTCAACCGACAAAAAGATCACTACCGCAGCAATGTTAATCCAACGCTTGAGCAGAGAAGAAAAAACCTCTCAGAATTAAAAGCGTTGCTAATGCGCTACCAAGGGCAATTGATTGATGCGGTGTCTGAAGATTATGGCCACCGAGCAAAACACGACAGCTTGATTGCTGATATCACCCCTTCTCTTCACCAAATTAATTACAGTGATAAGAACCTTAAGAAGTGGTTGAAGCCATCACGCCGCAAAGCCGGTTTGATGCTGACGCCAGCAAAGATCACGGTTCATTATCAGCCTGTGGGCGTTGTAGGCATAATCGTTCCTTGGAACTTTCCTATAATGCTCTCTTTAGGCCCTCTGATCACTGCGTTAGCGGCGGGCAACACTGCAATGCTCAAAATGTCCGAGTTTACTCCTGCGACCAACCGAGTTTTAAAAGCCATGCTGGCCGAAGGCTTTAGTGAAGATCAAGTCGCGATTATCGAAGGCGAAGCTGACGTTTCCGCTAAATTTAGCCAACTGCCGTTTGACCATATCCTTTTCACAGGCTCGACCTCTGTTGGTAAGCACGTCATGAGAGCAGCAGCCGACAACTTAACGCCAGTAACTTTGGAGTTAGGCGGCAAGTCTCCAACGATTATTGCTCCCGACTTTGATGTGGCTGACGCCGTTGAACGCATCCTGTTTGCAAAAAGCTTAAACGCTGGCCAGATTTGTGTGGCGCCCGATTACATCTTATTGCCACGAGAAAAAGTCGATGCGTTCATCACAGCTTATAAGCAATACTTCAAAAAGCTGTATAAAGCAGGCATTGAGAGCAAAGACTTAACTTCAGTGATCGATATGCGTCAATACAATCGTTTGAAGGGGGTGATTACAGATGCTCAATCTAAAGGCGCAGTCGTTCACACCGTCACCGAACAAGCGCAAGACGATGTAAACCACAGAATGACGCCGCACCTTCTCACCGAAGTGAACGACGACATGGTCGCAATGCAAGAAGAGTTGTTTGGCCCCGTACTGCCTATCGTTCCTTATGATTCTATTGAAGAAGCGATCAGCTACATCACAACAAGAGAACGTCCGCTTGCTTTGTACCTGATGAGTCATGATAAGCAGACTCAAGATCTAATCTTATCGAGCACGCACTCTGGCGGCGTGTGTATTAATGATTCTTTGGTGCATGTGGCTGCAGAAGACGCGCCGTTCGGTGGCATAGGCCCTTCAGGCATGGGACACTACCATGGCATTGAAGGCTTTAAGACCTTTAGTCATGCTAAAACCGTTCTAAGTAGAGGTAAAATTAACTTCACCAAGTTAATGCACCCTCCTTACAACAATCCAGTTAAAAAGATTCTGTTCAAAGTACTAAATAGATGATTACGAAAAGACAAAAAATCCTAGATGCTGCACTCTTGCTCTTCTCTCAACAGGGGCTAGAGGGCACATCTACCGGACAAATAGCGAAAACAGCCGGCGTGGCAAAAGCGACGTTGTTTCACCACTTCGAGAACAAATCTCTATTGATTGATGAACTGTTTCGCGAGCTGAAGCTAGAGCTATTCTCGACCCTTCAACCGCACACTGATGTGGCAGTAGAAGATCGCTACCAAGCTTTTAAGTTCATGTGGATCACTGGGATTGAATGGGCACTAGAAAATCCGATTGCGATGAAGTTCTTCACCAATGTTCATTTCGACCCAACAACTCAAACTCGAGAAGTGATCGTCTCGCAGATGTTCGCGTCACTAGACGAGATCATTTTGCAAGGACAAGAGGACGGTGAATTGATGGTGTTAGACATTAACCTTGTCAGACACTTCATCCATAGCCACTTTCTGATTTGTGCAAACTGGCTTATTGAGCAAAACGAATCTCCACCAGAGCAAACATCGAAGTACATCAATGATAGCTTTGATATGTGTTGGCGAGCTGTCGGCGGACAAAACCTGTAATTTGCACATTATTTGAAGCTCTTCCTTTCAAAGAACACTCTAAAGCGCCTCATAGTTATATAGGCGCTTTAATTATTTGGATACATTTTAATCACATCACCATATTGACTTTAAGCACCCTCTTTCAGTACCATCCCACCATCATTTCAAAAGAGAATAACGCCATAATGAAGTACTAACATCCTGATATCCGATTTATTTTTATAAAAATCATTTGGACACTCGGGGTTAGTGGGCGTTACTTCGTCATCTATTTTCGCGACAAATCAAGCTCTTAAAGATCCGTTTTTTGACAAGCTACATCTTTAAGATCAGTACCTTAAAGACAGAAATCAGATCAGCACTCTATTTCCTATCTTTGATTGGTACGCTACCTAAGTAACGTCTTTGGCGATCTATAAATAGAATTCTGTGTAGGGTTCTATATAGAAAAATCGCCTCACCCCTTTTACTCGTTTACACGTAAAGGGAGGTATTTTTATGCCTACTATATTAGCCAACAATCTCTCATTCCAACTCGATACTGGTGAGTGGTTATTCAAAGACATCACCTTTAATTTGAGCACTCGCCTCACCGACCTAGTCGGAAGAAATGGGGCTGGAAAGTCACTACTTCTTTCGTTACTGATCGGGCAAAAACAGCCCACAACAGGCAGTATTTCGCGCCAAGGTTCGATCGGCTTTTACTCTCAGTTGCCATCAACGCTACTGGATTCCGCCACCACCATCGCTGACTTCTTAGGGCTCACCGAAAAGTTAGATGCATTAAAAGCTATAGAGCAAGGTAGCTGCGAACTGCAGCACTTCAATATCGTTGGAGATGATTGGGATTTAGAGACACGTACCCAGCAGTTGCTAGGTACACTAAAGATCACTAGTGATTTGAACACGCTTTGTTGCTCTTTGAGTGGTGGGCAACTCGCCCTGTTACAGCTTCATCAGCTGTTCGTATCAAATAACGACATACTGATCCTCGATGAGCCTTCGAACCATTTGGATAACGATGGACGCAATTGGTTACTAGAACAATGCCAGTTGTTTGAAGGCAAGGTACTTGTCGTCAGCCATGATCGAAGCTTATTGAGACAAATGGACGGGATCTACCATCTAAACAGCTTGGGCGTACGTTTCTATAAAGGAAATTATGATGATTACTTCAAACAAGTGTCTAGCCAAAGCGAAGCGCTAGACAAACAGATTGCGCATCATCAGTCCGAAAAGAAACGACTCGAGCGTCAAACTCAAGCCAACAAAGAAAAGGCGCAGCAGCGAGAGTCTCAGGGAAACCGACTCAGAAAGTCAGGTAGCCAACCTAAGATATTATTGGACGCTATGAAAGATAAAGCAGGTCAAAGCCAAGCCGCGTCGGCGACAAGTCAAAGGAACCTCATTGACCAAAACCAACATAAACTTCAGTCGCTTAAAGAACAGAAAGAGCGGATGAAACCACAAGCTTTGTATCTACAGCAAAGTAATTGCAGTAAAAAGAGCTCTTTGTTAACCGTTGAAAACTGCCGCCTTGTTTACGGCTCAGGTGCGCCAATCAGTTTCTCTTTATCACAAGGGGAACGGTGTTATCTAACCGGTGCTAATGGGTGTGGAAAGTCGACACTGTTAAAAGCGATTCATGGCCAACACTCGAACTATATCGGCTCAATTAAGCGCTTAGGGGCAACCGTCTACTTGGATCAACATTTTGGCCTGTTAGACACCAACGAGACGATGTTTGATAATTTAATGAAGCGTAGCTTTGGATTAACAGAGAGCGACGCGCGAACCCTGCTCGCTGGAATAGGATTCAGGCGAGACTCCGTATACCGAAAAGTGGCTCATTTAAGTGGTGGTGAAAAAATGAAACTGGCGATGTTGATCGTTAGCCATAAGCAAGACACCCCGCTTCTATTACTCGATGAACCGGACAACCACTTAGACATCGACTCAAAGCAAATATTGGCGTCCGCTTTGCGTGAATACAAAGGCGCATTTATCTTGGTTAGTCATGACAGCGACTTTGTTGAGGAGGTCGGCGTCAGCCAAAGCCATATCCAGCTTTAGTCATATGCCTAAACCTTGAGTCTTAAACCTCAGCCAGTTAGGCGAGCTTCATTACTGATGCTCGCCTTTCTCGATTGAGACAAGTAAACTACGCGCCTCGAACATCTATTCATAAGGCTAAGGTTTGCATACTCTAGAACAATTAAAATCAGGACAACTAAACGGTATTACGCGCTTACAACTGTCAGAAGGTCTCACCGAGTTTCCTTTAGAGATATTGGAACTTGCTGATTCCCTTGAGATCCTAGACCTTTCAGGCAATCAACTGTCAGATTTACCAGAAGAGTTATCGCAGCTGACTAACCTGGGAATTATCTTCGCGTCGAATAACCTGTTTACGCACCTGCCTGATGTTCTAGGTACTCTTCCTAAGCTCGAAATGGTTGGCTTCAAAACGAACCAAATCAAAACCGTTAGCGAGCAATCTTTGCCAGCTCAGTTACGTTGGTTAATCCTGACCGACAATGCGATCGAGGTTCTCCCTCACTCTTTAGGTGAAAGACCACGCCTGCAAAAACTCGCATTAGCGGGTAACAAGATTCGCGTTTTACCAGAAAGCATGGAAAACCTATCAAGCCTTGAGCTAGTTCGCCTATCTGCAAACCAACTGACTGAATTCCCAGAGTTCCTTATCAAGCTACCAAAACTGGCTTGGTTAGCCTTTGCGGGTAACCCGTTTTGCAAACACCCAAGCAGCTTAGATAGCGTGCCTGCCGTGAGTTCGCAATGCTACTCACTCAATCAAGTGCTGGGCCAAGGTGCATCTGGCGTGATTTCTCATGCTAACTGGTTAAACGGTGACTTTGATTTCCCACAAGAAGTGGCCGTTAAAGTATTCAAAGGCGAAGTCACCAGTGATGGCTACCCACACGATGAGCTAGAAGCTTGTTTGCAGACTGGCTACCATGGCAATTTAGTGAAATCTATTGCCCAAGTTGATGAAGATGACTATTTGGCTTTGGTCATGGAGCTTATCCCAAGCAACTATTACAACCTAGGTTTGCCCCCTACTCTTGAAAGCTGTACTCGCGATACGTTCAACGAAGGCTTTGAGCTTTCCATTGCTCAGATCAAGAGTATTACAGAGCAGATGATTGATGTGTTTGAACACCTTCATGCCAACAAGGTCTGTCATGGTGATTTGTACGCACACAACACTTTGGTTAACGAGCAAGGTCAGATGATCTTTGGTGACTTTGGCGCTGCAACTATCTACGGTTACCTAACTGAAGAGCAGCAACAAGGCATTCGTAGAATTGAAGCGCGTGCATTGAAGTACTTTATTGAAGACCTTCTGACCGTATGTGCAAAGCAAGACCAAGACAGCGAGCTTTATACTCAACTGGCGAACTTCGAAAGCTTAATGGCTTAATAGCGCGTTGATTGGAAGTAATCGGTCGAATTGAAAACAACAAAGCCAACATCACTGTTGGCTTTTTTATTCTTGGAACATCACTCATTCTAATGAGCAAGCAAGGTCGACTAAAAAGGATTAACGCTCAGCCTGCACCAATTTCAGATACGAATGCAGCTCACCATTTTTATATTCCACCGCAGAGTGAATATTAAGGTCAGCACCAGCCACAACAGCAAACTGGTAGCGGTTATCACCCTTCAGAATCTCGACGTGTAACAAACCGTCTCCTAACTGCCACTGCCCTGTTGTTTCAAATCGATCGAACAAACGGTATTCAGTTAGAGAGCCGTCAGCATTAAAGTGCACTTCAGTGATATAGCCGCCGGGGCAACTCTTCACCCACACTCGACTCTCGATATCACTGACAGTAAAGTCACGCTTTGTATCACGCCACGCTAGAAAGCCTTCACTATCATAAAGACCAATGTCGAGATCAATTCGAGAAATTAACGGCAGCTCAGTTTGCTCACGACAATAAAGTTGAAGCAAAATTTGCTGAACTGTTTCATTCTGTAATTCACTCATTGTGACTTCCCTTCTCATTGCTCTACATTAGACGCGGTATTGATCAACAAATTCTATTTAAAGCGGGCTACACAAGCTCATAAGAAACCACATACAGCTGAGAGATACCCGGATAGATATCTTGAATCACGTCTTTGAGTACTTGCAGCGTCATGTTCTCTTGCTGAGCATGGAATTCACCTAAGTCATCAAACAAAATTGGCTCAACGCTGATGATCTTAAGATTACAGAACACACGTCCTTGCTCTAGCGTTGATACTTCCACAACACTGCCTGGTTGGTAGTCACGCTCAGATTCATCGCGAATAGTAATCGTCTTCTTGCCAGAAAGGATGTCAGTTTCAAAACGTTCGAAGAACGTCATAGTGGTAGGTGCGGTCATTTATCTCAGTCGCTTAACATTAGAGGTTAGGTAGATGTTTATATACCAGAATGCCTGTTCAAGCGAATAAAAATTAGATGCGGAATTTCATCTCGTCATATATGGACCCACCCAGTTTGCAAGTAATTTTACACGTTTGGTAATAGAGTCATTGCCTTCATATATTCGGCCTATTTATTGAGCACATTATTATTGTGTTCATGGCCCTGATGTAATC
>NZ_JACJFF010000106.1:0-16669 GCF_014164465.1 Vibrio sp. SG41-7
AAGCCGCTGATTTCTCAGCGGCTTTCTTTAATGTGGTGGAGGGATAGGGATTTGAACCCTAGAACCGCTATTAACGGTTGCCGGTTTTCAAGACCGGTGCTTTCGACCACTCAGCCATCCCTCCATTGGCGTGAATAATATAAGGGGGAGACTGCCTTGTAAACCCTTAATTATCATAATCTTGTTTGGTTGCTTGTTTTCTAGTCATTAAGCGGCAATAAAAAAGGGAAGCCATTAGCTTCCCTTTTCTGTTTGATGACTATTTAGTCATTTTTTGTGTAGAAACGCTGTAGCTCAGTCAGGCCTTGCATCAACACAGGTAAGCGAGGGCTTACGTTTTTCAGACGTTTGTAATTCTGGTCGTACAATTTGTAGTTACCAAATTTATCTAACACCGTTGTTTGCTGGTCAGTAACAAGAGCAAGTTCACGAGAGTCGCCCGCGAGAATCCACTTTCTTTTACGCTCATTAAACAGGCTGCGACCGCTACTGAAATCTGTTGGGTTTGAAGATACGCCCAATAGCTCTTGCATCAACGTTACAGACACGTCCAGATGACTAGAACGGTGAGTGTATTCAGAAGCAGACTTACCAGGCCAGCTGATAAATAGTGGCACTTGTAACTGATAGCGACTGTAGTTGGAGTTTGCGCCCCAGCTGTTGGTCTTAGTTTCGTTAAACTCGCTACCGTGATTAGAAGTAATGATAACCACCGTGTTGTCGGTTAGCTCTAAGCGTTCCAGTTCAGCGTAGATTGTTGCTAGCTGAGCATCGGCTGCTTGAGCAGACTTTTGATAGTCTGCAGCAAAACGTTCTGCTGTCGTTAACGTTGAGTCTGACTCTGAACTTGAATCGTAGCTAGAGAAGTTATCCAGCGTGGTCAGCTCAATGAAGTTAAACCAAGGGCGTTTAGCTTGTGGTGATTGAATCCAGTTAGACCAAGCTTGTATCGCGCTTTTGTCATCATAAGTTGCTTGCTCTGGCATAACATCACGGCCTCGGAAGATGATTTCCGAGTAAAGTGCATCGTCAAAGTTGTCGCCACTGAAAGCCGCAAACTTATAATTGTGATTATCTAAAACGTCCAACAGTACTGCACTTGAACCTTGAGCTTCGATGCTGCTTGCATAGCTGCTTGGAAGGCCATAGAACAAACCGAAGATACCAAACATGTCGTTACTTGAACTGTAGTGATTGGTGAAGTTGATCGATTGTTGTGAGTATGCGTAGCTGTTTGGCATCGCTGTGGCATTAAGTGCATCAGAGCGAAGGTTGTTTACACTCACCATCAGGATATTAAGATCATCACTGCGGCGGTTGTATTGAATTTTTTCGAGCGGGTAGCTAACTAAGTTTACGTTCTCTTTGTTGGCTTCTAAACGCTGTAGATACTCTTCACGGTCTAACAGACCATGTTTTTCCATAAAGCTTTTCGCTGTCATTGGGTATGACAGTGGGAAGTTCGCTTTCTGGCTAGTAATTGGGTTGTAGAAATACGCATCAGCCCACATGTAGGTCAAGTGGCTGCTGATAAAACACAAGAAGAAGACGGCAGTAATCGGACGGCCAATGTGTTTATGAGACAGTTTACGTTGCTTACGCCAAACCCACTCAGACAGACCTAGCTGTAATAAGAAGATAAGTGGCATAACAATGAAGAGGTGTTGCAAATCAGATGTGAATGCAGACTCCTCTCCACTGAATAAAACCTCCCACACGACAGGTGTCAGGTGGAGGTTTATATTTTGATACGTTTGGGTATCAATCAGTAGGACAGTTAAACCTATGGTTGCAAAGCAAACGGCAACCAAACGTAATAACTTCCTCGACGGAAGAACAAAAGTGAGCGGAAACAGCACTAATAGATAAAGCGCGAATACTAAAAACCCGAAATGACCAACCCAAGATGCAGCCAAATAAAATTGACCCAGTAGGGTTTCTGGCCAAGCAGATTGAGTAATATAACGAGTACCAATCAACATCGCAGCAATGATGTTGAAAAATGCAAACCAGTGACCCCAACCAACAAGTCGAGATACGCGATCGCTATATGAGTTTGCGCTGTCTACCATTTATAATTCTTTTATCCGTCAATCAAATTTAGTGAGACTTTTTATCTTCAAGAGAAGAGATTAAAGCTTCGGCAAATTTTTCAGCAATTCCTTTGCGTTGTGAAGCAGCAACATTCTGATTTAAGACATTGGTTGCGATATTTCCAGCGATCATCAGTGAAAGTTCTGGTGAAGCTTTGTGCTTAGTGAGTACAGCACCTACTTCAGCTAGGATTTTTTCAACTTGATCATCTGTGTATTTAGATATAATCGGCATAAGGACTCTAATAATGATAGTAAAAGCGGCTTATGATAACCTACTATGCACGACAACTGAAACCTGAACGGTAATATTTTCACTATGAGCCTTCACCTTTCCAACGTAATTTTACACCAGCTGAGCAAGAACGATCAGGATGAACTGATTGTTAACTATCGTGCTGAATCTCTAGAGAACGATGCTTCATCTGAAAGCCTAGTTGCTGAACTTCACCGTGTTTTTAATTCAAAAGCAGGCAAAGGATTTGGTTCTTTCAAATCCGACAGCGAATTCCAGCAGTCGTTGCATGAATTTCGAGCGGGAGAGCAAAGTTTCTATGATTTCTCTCAAAAAAGTGCGCTACGTCTAAAAGATGAGTTATCGAAGTACCCATTTGCTGACGAAGGCACTTTGGTACTCGCTGAATACCAATCACTGGCGACAGACTACCTTTTCATCGGTTTACTGCCTTCGAACCAAAGTTTGAAAGTGACTGAAGGGCTAGACATCAGTGCGACTGATTACCTTGATATCTCAAAGATGGATATTGTGGCGCGCCTTGATCTTTCAACATACGACACAGACAAAGAGTCAAACCGTTACTTAACTTACATTAAAGGACGTGTTGGCCGTAAAGTCGCGGATTTCTTCTTAGATTTCTTACAAGCTGAAGTCGGTTTGGATGCGAAACAGCAAAACCAAGTACTGATGCAAGCGGTAGAAGATTTCGTTTCAGACTCTAAGTTAGAAAAAGAAGAAGCGATCAGCTATAAAAAGCAGGTTGCGGATTACTGTAACGAACAGCTAAAAGCGGGCGATGAAGTTCAAGTTCGTGAACTTTCTGGAGAACTGCCAGCAAGCACAGATGGTACAAGCTTCTTTGACTATACTAGTGAGCAAGGCTACGAGTTAGAAGACAGTTTCCCTGCTGATCGCGCAACTATGCGTAAACTAACAAAATTTGTTGGTGCTGGTGGCGGTTTGAATGTTAGTTTTGATAGTCTGCTTCTAGGCGAACGTATCTTTTACGATCCGGAGACAGACACGCTAACGATTAAAGGCACTCCACCGAACTTACGTGACCAACTGACTCGCAATAAGTCATAGTCCGAAGTTAATGAGTAAAAGCGGCAGCAAGATGTTGTCGCTTGTTTTGTGCTTAGTCTTTTAGCAAGTGTCATGGCTTCAAGTTAACACGCACAAGGAATATAGATGGAACAATCAGTAGCAAAGCCCAAACGCTTTAAAAAACCGGCCACTTTCTTGGTTGTGCTCTTGGCTCTGTGGCTACTTCCTTCATTGGCTCTCCTTAATCTAAGCCGTTCCTACACCAATTCTCTTGCTCAAATTGAAGAACTCGGCATTCGCGTCAATGAATTGAGGCAATCGCTTTATTTCTCTGAGCCGCTGCGAGTCTCTCGTATCAATGAGTTAGCACTTGATGCTCAGTTGGTTTATTCGATCCGACTGCAGATTGAATCTGATTTTCAACACGCCTTGTTTCGTCCTGATGTGAATCAACTGCTTTACGTAGCCGATCAGTTCCTAGAAAAGTTTGATGAGTTCATCCCGATAGAAAGTCAGGTTCAAGACATCGTTGACAATATTAAGATACTGCGCGCTGATAAAGAGCTTTCCCCTAAACTAAAACCGCTACTCAATGAATTCGGCGTTGTTGTCTTTGAAGCGATGTATTCTGACAATCAAAGCTCGTCAGCGACTTATCGTGCGTTTGATTCCATTCTAGAAAAATCATATTCATTAAAAACTGAAGAGCAAGACGCACTGCAACAGTTATTGGCTGATGCCTCAGCGTTGTTGAGTGATTACGCTCAGCTCAATTATTTAGTCGATAAAATCAAGAAAAACTCGGTGAACGAACAGATCATTAAACTTGAAGCTGAGTTCCATGACCGTCAGTTTAACCTATTGCTAGTGATGCTAGGTTTAAGCTTGGTAACGATGATCACATTAGTGTTGTGGGGCGTTAGATCGAGAAAATTGATTCAACAAGCAGACAATGAACTGAGCCCTGAACCAGTTACCGATTCAAGTAAGGAAAATGCTTCCTCTGCGGTGAAGCAACCAAGTGACGACTCTTCCGTATTGGAGATTACGCCACTGAGTAAACATCCCAACCTTCAACCTCAAGAGGGTGTTAACGTAACAAGCCAGAAAATTGTTCAGCAGAACACTGAGGAAACTCCAGTGGCAGAGAAACACATCGCAAGTGTCACTGATTCGAAGCCTGCGATTGATATTGAAGACATGCTAGAAACGCTTGATGGTGATGCTGAGTCTGTCGAATTGCTACTTGGTGTTTTTGTACAAGATCACGCTGATGATTACACGAAGTTCAAATCTCTTCTCACTAAAGATGAAACCTCTGCTGCTCGTATTGTACATAGCTTAAAAGGTGTGGCTGGCAGTATAAAAGCATCTCGATTAGCGATCATTGCAGCAACCATTGAAATGACAATGAAACAGTCGAGAGCGATCAGTGAACACGATTTAGAAGAACTAGAGGCGGCAATAAAAGCCTCTATAGATGCTGCGTTTGAATATTTAGATAAGCAGCGTTAACTTTTGTAGGAATTTTGACAATACTCTGACGAAGTGCTCATACAATCCGCGCCCTTAGTCTTTGTCAGAGGTTTACATGTTACGATTTTCGAGTCGACGTTGGATGGTGTTGGTGCTTAGTATTGTGCTAAGTGGTTGTTCTCTATTAGAAGTTAAGTTAGATACTCAGACGACGCCTCTCACTCAACAAGAGCTGAATGCTCGAATCATGACGCGTGAATACGCCAAGATGTTTTTTATGCGAGTAGAAGACTCAGCCGATCTCATTGCTCAATCTTACCCTGCTGATGACACCTTACATCAATCTTACGTCTTGCTTTGGAAGATCCATGCGGAGCAGGGCTTACAGCAAGCGGCTTATCAAACTTCACCGATGTCTGCCTTAATCGACTCGTGGGTGTTCACAGCCCAAATGAATCAGTTTTATCGCCAAGGCGATGGCGCGGATCTGTTCGCGACGGATGATGCGGTAGAGACTGCTCGTTTTCTTGATCAAGAAGCAGAAAAACTGGCAAAGGGTGTATTGAGCTCCAGTGATTTCAAGAACAGCAAAGTGTTCGTTGCGCAGTTTGCTGCTAGCCACCCATTTAAAGACCTCACATTCAGAAGCACACCCGCTTACCGTGAATGGCTGAGTTACCTAGGTAAAGACGAGTCGCAAATTGTCCAGAGCTTAGGCACTATGCCAGAAGCAATGAGCGACGCATCCGATCGTTTAAGTTTGATGGCTGATCAGACGCCTAAACTAATGTCTTGGAAAGCGGAACTGGTTGCGTTAAACAGCTCGCTAACGGGTGAAGACCTATCGATGACGCTGGAAAGCCTTCGTCAAACATCAGCAAGTATGCAGGACTTCATTGAGAATAACCCTGAGTACATGCAAACATTGGCTTCTATTATGTCGACAGAAATGCAGCCATTGCTCAACGATCTTAGCGATAAAACAGACCAAAAATTAGCGATGCTGAGTGATGAACGTGTGGCGTTAGAAAAAATGGTGACACGTGAAAGAGAAGCTCTGGTAGAGATGATTGCGAAAGAGCGCATTGAGATTGCAGGTATCGTGACTTCAGAAAGGGAGTTGTTTACGCAAGACCTTGACCGCGTATCTCAAGAGGTGGTGGTACTGGCGATTGATAAGCTGATGGAGTTAATCAAAAGTGTGATTATCTACTTCATCCTGTTTATCTTAGTGGTGTTCTTTGCACCGTTAGGCATCGGTTACTGGTTGGGTAAGCGAACCATAAATAGATAAATAGATAAATAGATAAATAGTAAATAGATGAACCAGTAGATCAAAAAAAGAGCGCTCTAGGGCGCTCTTTTTGCATTTATATCATTAACGTTTTTGTGCTTACTTTCTAAAGCTCTGAGGCATTAATTTATGCTTGCTGCTTAGTAAGTTCTGCCGCTTCTTCAGTTTCAACGGCTGGTGCTGTTGGTTCACACTTATCAACGAACCACCCCATGTAAGAGGTCACGATAGTCACGATGATACAGATGAAGCTTAGCCACATGAACGGTGCGTAAGATAGCGTTGCAACGCCTAGAATACTCGCCATGTAGATACCGTTATCACTCCAAGGAACCATGCCTGAGGTTAACGTGCCACCAAACTCAGCATTACGAGATAGGTTCTTACGTTTGTAGCCCAAACGGTCGTAGTTCTTCGCACAGATTTTTGGCGTAAGGATTAACGATACGTACATCGCAGAACCGAACACGTTACCCATGAAAGCCGTACCAATGGTGCTGGTTGCTAGTGAACCTGCGCTGTTTACGCGGCGCTCAAACACTTTAGCAATTGTCTCTAGTACGCCCACTTTATCCAGCAAGCCACCGAAACCTAAACCAAATACGATAACCGCGACCGAACCAAGCATTGAAGACATGCCACCACGGTTAAGAATTGAATCAATGAATTCTACGCCAGATGAGATAGAGAACGGTGCCCAAGCAGTGTTGAATGCCGTTAGGAAATCGATCTCTTGGATCATGACTGCCCAGATAATACCAAGCAGAGAACCAAAGCTGATTACTGGGAATGAAGGCATACGGAAAGCCAACAGGCCAAGCACGATCAGTACTGGAACGAATGAGTAAGGCGTGATGTAGAACTGAACTTCCATTGCTTTGATGACAGAATCTACTTGGCTCATGTCAACATTACCTGCGTAGTGGAAACCAAACGCAGTAAACATGATGCCAGTAATAATGTAGCTGATTAGCGCAACAGGCAGCATGCCTTTGATGTGTTCAACCACTTCGACACCAGACATTGAAGAAGCCAGAATCACTGAATCAGAAAGTGGAGACATCTTGTCACCGAAGTAACAGCCTGATAGCACCGCACCCGCTGTAATTGGTGCTGGAACACCTAAGCCTTGGCCAATACCCATCATCGCGATGCCTGCAGTACCCGCAGCACCCCAAGACGTACCGGTCGCCAATGCGGTTAGAGAACAGATGATCATGGTCGCTAAAAGGAAGATAGAAGGGTGGATAGCTTTCAGACCATAGTAAATGATAGTAGGTACGATCCCGCCTGAGATCCAAGTACCAACAAGAGCGCCAACGGCTAAAAGTATTAAAACCGCGCCTAAGCCATTGGATATTCCTTTGAGTGCTGCTTTTTCTAAGTCTTTGTATTCGTGGCCAAGACGAATACCAAGAACCATGATAATGAACCAACCAATATACAAGGCAAGTTGAATTGGAAGGTCAAGCTTTGCTGTAAAGGAAAAAGCAAGGGATAGAAATAGTCCTAACGCGATGAATACCTGTAATAGGTTCGGTAGGCGAGTTTTACTCTGCTTCATAAAAGCCTCTTGTTAATTCGAGCATTTATAGTGCTTCGTTATAGTGTGTGGTGCAAAACGGACACTACAGTAATTAGTTTATTATATCGAAAAAATACGCCCAAGTTGTGATATTTGACTGTTAACTCAATCAATTGTGGTTTCATAATCTGAAATTTTGTTAAATTCATGATTGTTACATGTTGAAGTTTGTCGCACGTTGTTTTTGTTTTGTAAAATATAATTCTGATTAACCTTGGTTTAAAAGAGGGATTTACTGTTTGTGATGGGTGTCGATTCAAGCGATTTTGGCGATGTAAATGTTTGAATCTGACGATAATGGGTGCTTTAACAATGGTGTAGACATTGAATGTCGATACAGAGATAACTGCACGATTCATTACGTTCACTTAAAAGAAACGAAAAAGTTACACTTTTTGACAAAAAGCGCTTGAGTTCTGTTTCTGAAAAACTTATAGATGGGGGAGAGCAATTTTTAATTTATACATGGAGAGTGAGCGATGAGAGTAGGTCTAGTTGGTTGGCGCGGTATGGTTGGTTCTGTACTAATGCAACGTATGGTTGAAGAGAAAGACTTCGACTTGATTGAGCCTGTTTATTACAGCACATCTCAGATTGGTATTCCTGCCCCTGTTCTAGGTGGTAAAGATGCGGGTCTACTTCAAGACGCCTTTGATATTGATAGCCTAAAACAGCTTGATGCTGTGATTACCTGTCAAGGTGGCGATTACACATCAAAAGTATACCCAGCATTGCGTCAAGCAGGTTGGAAAGGTTACTGGATTGATGCGGCTTCTACCTTACGTATGGACGCTGATTCAATCATCACTCTTGATCCTGTTAACTTGGCTCAAATCCAGCAAGGCATTCACGGCGGTACTAACACTTTCGTTGGTGGTAACTGTACTGTGAGCTTAATGCTTATGGCTTTGGGTGGCCTTTACGAGAAAGGTATGGTCGAGTGGATGAGTGCCATGACTTACCAAGCGGCTTCTGGTGCAGGTGCTAAGAACATGCGTGAACTGATCTCACAAATGGGTGTGATCAACGATAGCGTAAGTTCAGAGCTAGCAAACCCTTCAAGTTCCATCCTTGATATTGATAAAAAAGTCGCTGATACCATTCGTTCATCTTCATTCCCAACAGACCAATTTGGTGCACCGCTTGCGGGCTCACTAATCCCTTGGATCGATGTGAAGCGTGAAAATGGTCAAAGCAAAGAAGAATGGAAAGCAGGTGTTGAAGCGAACAAGATTCTTGGCCTAGATGGTCAGCCAATCCCGATTGATGGTACTTGTGTACGAATCGGTGCAATGCGTTGTCATGCACAAGCACTAACAATCAAGCTTAAGCAAGACGTGCCAATGGACGAGATCGAAGAGATCATCGCGACGCACAATGATTGGGTTAAAGTGGTTCCTAATGACCGTGACATCACGGCACAGGAGCTAACACCAGCGAAAGTAACAGGCACTATGTCTGTACCAGTAGGTCGTCTGCGTAAGATGTCTATGGGTAACGACTTCCTGAACGCGTTCACTGTCGGTGACCAATTACTTTGGGGTGCTGCAGAACCACTACGTCGTACTTTGCGCATTATCCTTGCTGAGAAAGCGTAACTGCCTCATTTTTGAGAATAATTAACGAAGAAGCGCCTTAGGGCGCTTTTTTTGTTTCTGATGACAGAAGCCTGACTTTAAAACCTTACCTTTCGTGCGTCTTAAAGTTGGAGCTAGAAAATGAAAGCAAACCTTAAAGGTTTTACTCTTATCGAGTTGATTGTTGTTATCGTCATTATTGGTGTTTTAGCAGTTGTTGCAGCACCTAGGTTTTTAAACATACAACATGATGCTAGGGCTTCGGTTATGGAAGGATTGGGAGCATCTGTCCATACTGCGGCTGATTTGGCGTTTGAAAAAGCCGCCGTGGAAGGTATGGAAGACCAAGAATCATATTTGATTCCTGAGTATGGGCGAGTGAAGTTTGGTTACCCCGCGGTTGAAAAAGGGGGAATGGAAAACTTTTTAGCGATTGATTCAGGGTTTCATGACCTGACTACTGAGTGGACATGGGCAGCGCATAATAATGGCTCAGTGAGTGACCCAGACCTGTGGCTGATTACCCGGTCGGAATATTTGTCGGACGTTCTTCCTAATGACTTCAATACCGCTATCAAGAATACGCAATGCTACGTGGAATACACGGCTGCGATGGAAGCGAACGATGACTATAAAGTAGAGGTCTTCACAGACGGCTGCTAATGAGTAAACAAGTCAGTTAATAAAGTAAAAGAGCTCTTTAGGAGCTCTTTTTTTGTTTTTATTCTGTTTCGTCGGTAACGACACGCTTGTCTGGGTCTGCCAATTCACTCGCACAGTGTTTGCAATACATGGCATCCGAATCATGGCCGGCTCGGTTGCAGTTCGGGCATTTAACCAACTCTTTGTGTGAGTTCATCTCATTACTGAGCTCTGCAGTAATAATCCCTGTAGGCACCGCTAAGATAGAGTAACCCAATAGCATGGTAAGTGAAGCGATCGCTTTACCTAACGCGGTTTGGGGAATCATGTCACCGTAGCCAACCGTGGTGATGGTTACGATTGCCCAATAAATACTGTGGGGAATACTGGTGAAGCCATTTTCTGGTCCTTCAATAACAAAGATCAGAGCGCCGAAGATAACGACCAAGATACCCACTGTACTGAAGAAGATCAGTATCTTTCGTCGTGCCATCAACAGTGAGCGCAACAAGATATTGGAATCTTGCAGGTAGCGAACCAGTTTTAGGATTCGGAAGATACGCATCACACGCAGCAGTCTTACCACCCCCATAAATGAAGCACCAGGGAAGATGATCGCTAGGTAGGTTGGAAGAATCGCCAATAGGTCAACGACACCATAAAAGCTGGTGGCGTAGGATTTGGGTTTTGGAGAGCAATAAAGTCTCAGCAAATATTCGAGAGTAAAGAGGGCTGTAAAGGTGTATTCGATATAACGCAGCTGTTGTGACCATTCGGTCATCACATTAGGGATGGACTCTAAGATCAGAACCAACAGCGAAGCCAAGATAGCAACGATCAGAGAGATATCAAATGCACGTCCGGCTGGCGTGTGAGTACCAAAGATAATGACGTACAAATGATGCTTGAGTGGCTTGCGTGACATAAGGAAAGATTCATCTTCTGTTAAATGCATTAACAATCATTATACAAGCTTCATAATAACGAGGCGAGTGAAAGCCCAATTGCTTTACTCGCCTCATCTATCGTTCAGTAGTGGTCGCCCTTTTAGAGCAACTGAAATGCCGTTAAATGTTATGCCAAACCTGGGAACAGGTTACGTAGGCCATTGGCGATGAACTCGATGCCCAATGCACCAAGAATCAAGCCCATGATACGAGTGATGACGTTGATACCGGTTTGACCTAAAAAGCGAACGATAACCGGCGCTGAACGGAACAGAAGCCAAGAGCACGTTGCAAATGCGATGATACTAATGCCGATGCCGACCGTATCAATAGCAGCAGGGTAGCGAGACCCATAAACAATGGTCGAGCTGATTGCACCCGGGCCTGCCATTAGCGGCATAGCCAGTGGAACAACTCCGATTTGCTCTTTGCTGATGTATTCAGATTTCTCTTGTTTGTTCTGTTTATCTTCACCGAGCTTACCGCTCATCATCGAAAATGCGATGCTCAGCAATAGCAAACCACCTGCAACACGAAATGAATCTAGCGAGATGCTGAACATATCAAGCAGCATTTGCCCCGCAACAAGCGACACAATCAGGATAACGGCAACAGCAATGTTTGCTTGTAAGGCTGTCCTGTTCCTCTCTTCTGGCGGCATATGAGCCGTAAGAGAAACAAAAACAGGCATGATGCCGATAGGGTTTACGGCAGCAACAAGCCCAAGGAAGAATTGCATAAAAATTGCGAGTTCTAAGCCTTGCATGAGAGCGGTCTCCAGTTAGCGTACTTAAAGTAGAAGTGTTGATCTGTGAATAGTCAGAGCGCGTAATGTAAGGGACAAACTGAATTTGCACGAATGAAAAAAACTAACCTGAAATAGGGGATTTTTTTTAGAAAAACTAATTGAATCTCACTTTTGTATTCGCCTTGTTGAAAGCTAGTTGTTAGTGTTTCATTTTGTAACTTGTTATTGAGTAACTGTTAACCATCGCACGAATTTAATAAAAATTATGTCAGAATCTAGCCGCTGCAACGGTATGGATATACTCTCAGTAGCACGAATATAGCTGTATACATGTAATTTAACGGACTAAAAATGAAACTTTTTTACAGTTTATGACGCTATGTAGAAAAAAGTTGTCTGTTTGCTTGTTTTTTGTGCTAACGAAAAGTGTGATTTTAATCTATGTAAATCATGCTCTTAAGTTGATTTTTGCGATTGCCTTACTACTTTCTGGTTAATTCTTTTTGGGTAACTGATCTGGGTCAATTTTTTTCACACAGTGAAATAATATACTCAGTCCTGAAAGCAATTTACTAAGAACGCTGATGTTTAAGGTTAAAAGCAAGCAGCGAATTTAATAAAAAGTTTTTAATATTTATTATTTTAGGAGATCCACCATGCCTGTAACTAACTTAGCGGAACTTGATGCTCTAGTAGCTCGCGTTAAAGCAGCACAAGAAGAGTTTGCAACATTCTCTCAAGAGAAAGTAGACGCAATCTTCCGTGCAGCTTCTCTTGCTGCTAACCACGCTCGTATCCCACTTGCACAACAAGCAGTTGCTGAATCTGGAATGGGTATTGTTGAAGATAAGGTTATCAAAAACCACTTTGCATCTGAATTTATCTACAACAAATACAAAGACGAAAAAACATGTGGCATCTTAGAAGAAGATGACAGCCTAGGCACAATGACTATCGCTGAGCCTGTAGGTATCATCTGTGGTATCGTTCCAACAACGAACCCAACTTCTACAGCAATCTTCAAATCTCTAATCTCTCTTAAGACACGTAACGGCATCATCTTCTCGCCACACCCACGAGCAAAGAATTCTACTAACGACGCTGCTAAACTTGTTTTAGACGCGGCTGTTAAAGCGGGCGCACCAAAAGACATCATCGGTTGGATCGACCAACCATCTGTAGAGCTTTCTAACGCGCTTATGAAGCACGACGGTATCGCGCTTATCCTAGCTACTGGTGGTCCAGGCATGGTTAAAGCAGCATACTCTTCTGGTAAGCCTGCTATCGGTGTTGGTGCTGGTAACGTTCCTGTAGTTATCGATGAAACAGCTGACATCAAACGTGCTGTAGCATCTATTCTTATGTCTAAAACATTCGATAACGGCGTAGTATGTGCTTCTGAGCAAGCTGCAATCGTAGTTAGCGAAGTATATGACGAAGTTAAAGAGCGTTTTGCTTCTCACAAAGCTCACGTTCTATCTAAAACTGACGCAGATAAAGTACGTAAAGTTCTTCTCATCGACGGCAACCTAAACGCTAAAATCGTAGGTCAACCTGCTCCAGCAATCGCTGAAATGGCGGGTGTTAAAGTTCCTGCTGATACTAAAGTTCTTGTAGGTGAAGGTCTTGGTAAAGTTTCTTACGATGACGAATTCGCTCACGAGAAACTGTCTCCAACTCTAGGTCTATTCCGCGCAGACGATTTCGAAGACGCTGTTGCTCAAGCGGTAACGATGGTTGAAATCGGTGGTATCGGTCACACGTCTGGTCTTTACACTAACCAAGACGTAAACGCAGATCGTATTCGTTACTTCGGTGACAAGATGAAGACGGCTCGTATCCTAATCAACATCCCTACTACTCACGGTGGTATCGGTGACCTGTACAACTTCAACGTTGCACCTTCTCTAACTCTTGGTTGTGGTTCATGGGGTGGTAACTCTATCTCTGAGAACGTAGGTCCTAAGCACCTTATCAACAAGAAAACTGTAGCGAAGCGAGCTGAAAATATGTTGTGGCACAAACTACCTAAGTCTATCTACTTCCGTCGTGGCAGCCTTCCAATCGCAATGAGCGACCTAGAAGGTAAGAAACGCGCATTCCTAGTAACTGACCGTTTCTTGTTCAACAACGGTTACGCAGATGACGTAGTACAAATCCTGAAATCTCAAGGTATTGAAGTTCAAGTATTCTTCGATGTAGAAGCGGATCCAACATTGTCTGTTGTTGAGAAAGGCGCTGAAGCAATGAAGAGCTTCCAGCCTGACGTAATCCTTGCTCTAGGTGGCGGTTCTCCAATGGATGCTGCTAAGATCATGTGGGTTATGTACGAGCACCCAGAAACTCACTTCGAAGAACTTGCAATGCGCTTTATGGATATCCGTAAACGTATCTACAAGTTCCCTAAAATGGGTAAAAAAGCTGAGCTTGTATGTATCACTACAACTTCAGGTACGGGTTCAGAAGTTACGCCTTTCGCCGTTGTTACTGACGACAAGACTGGTGCTAAATACCCACTAGCGGATTACGAAATCACGCCAAACATGGCTGTTGTTGATGCTAACCTAGTAATGAACATGCCTAAGTCTCTAACAGCGTTCGGTGGTTACGATGCCGTAACTCACGCTCTTGAAGCTTACGTATCAGTTCTTGCGAACGAATACTCTGATGGTCAAGCTCTACAAGCTCTTAAGATGCTTAAAGAATACCTACCATCAAGCTACAAAAACGGTTCAGCAGACCCAATCGCTCGTGAGAAAGTACACAACGCTGCAACGATTGCTGGTATTGCCTTTGCGAACGCATTCCTAGGTGTGTGTCACTCAATGGCTCACAAAATTGGTGCTGAGTTCCACCTACCACACGGTCTTGCTAACGCACTACTTATCTCAAACGTTGTACGTTACAACGCGAACGATAACCCAACGAAGCAAACTGCATTCTCTCAGTACGACCGCCCACAAGCACGTCGTCGTTACGCTGAAGTTGCTGACCACCTAGGCCTAAGCCAAGCTGGTGACCGTACTGCTCAGAAGATTGAACGTCTACTAACTTGGTTAGAAGAGCTTAAGAACGACCTAGACATCCCACTATCAATCCAAGCTGCGGGTGTTAACGAGTCTGACTTCATCGCTAAACTAGACGAGCTAGCTGTTGAAGCGTTCGATGACCAGTGTACCGGTGCTAACCCACGTTACCCACTAATCACTGAGCTAAAAGAAGTACTAACAACGTCTTACTTCGGCACTCCTTACGTTGAAGGTGAAACTTTCGAAGGCACTACAGTGATTCTTAAGAAAGCTGACCAAAAGCCAGCTGACGCGAAAGCGCCAAAAGCTAAAAAAGAAAAAGCTAACGCGTAATAAGTAAGCATTAGTTTTGAGATAAGTTTTCGCTAGCACGAACCTTATCTATCGGGAAAAGATCAAAGCCCTAGTCGAGAGACTGGGGCTTTTTTTATGTTTGTTGCCTGATCTACGCGGCTTGAAAGGCTAGAGTAATGTCACTCAATTAGAAATGAATGGCTCAAATGTGCTTGGCATCGGGGAAGAACTAAACCTCAGCAGCGACCACTCGTCCACTAAAGTAATCATTAGAGACGATGTATTCCGTTGTTCTGGTCAGTTCATCTTGCAGCTGAGCCCAGTGGCATCGGTTGAGCTTGCCATCGGAGTTATGGATTGCCGGGACAACACCGCCGACTCGAATACCAAATGGAGTCAGCTCTTTGGCCCAGCTATGGGTAAAGCCAGTAATCATTGAGTTCGCACTCTCTAAGCCGGACACGTCATGGAAGTCATCGTGAGAGATCACATTCACAATAACGCCTTCTTTATCCTCCTCTCGCAATCTCTCGGCACTGATTTGCCCAAATGCGAAAAGAGTCGTAGCCATAGAAGAAAGATCATTGATAAAGCTACTGACAGGTTGATCGCCAATTAAGCTTGGCATCGGGGAGCTTATCCAATTATTGACCAGTACATCGGGTGTAGTGTTGAAGGTGGTTTGAATAAAATCAAACACGCTGAGAATTGCTTGGTTGTCATTACTTTTGAGTGTGTAGTGGTAAACCGAGTCAGAAAAACGAGCACATTGTAAATAGGTCGCTTGAAGTGCTTCCGTGTCTTTATCACAAAGGATGACTGTGGCTCCAAGGTTAACAAAGTGGTTCGCAATCGTCCCTCCGAGTTGCGAGCCTGCAGATGTCACCAATATGATTGAGCTTTTTATTTCCATCCCAGCACCTAAATAAATCGTCCATGTCGGATAAGGATGGGTTAAATTTCATACAATGGGTGTGAAGAGGTTCAAACTAAGGCGTGCCAATTGATAAGTTTTTATGAACTTAGTGGCAGCTCACATTTCGCAGTAACTTCAAGTAGTAATCGACAACTCGTATTTCATGTTCACCCAAGGCTGGTGGTTCATATCACGCATGTGAATGATTTGAAATGCGCGAACTAATCAAGAATAGCAGTGGATAGAGAACGAAAAAGAGGAAAGGTAAGTGACAGCTATACTTGAGCTTGAATTTGGTACTGACGCTGAGCAGTTGATAGTTCATTGTAGAGCGTAGCAAGTGGCAAATCAGGAACCTGTTTGTTTGCCAATTTACGTCGGTCATGACCAGAAAGGTTTTGGTAAACCTCTTCGGGTAAGTCGGCTGTATCTTCAGGCATGAAGGCAAGCGCTTCCGGTTTCAAGTAATGGCTGAGTTTTGCGCTGGCAAGGCTAGCTTGATGAAAATGATTAGATTGCTGAGCTGAAATTTCATAAGAAGATTGGTTCGAACGCAGCGGCTGCGGTTCTGCCACGCCGAAGTGTTTACGTAGGCGATCTTCAGTTGTCTCTGTGACTTCAATGGTGTCAATCGGCGTGCAATCACGACCGTCATTATGACCATCAGCAAGAACATCACCGCGTGCAACTGGTTCACCAGGAAGTACAGTTGGACGTTGGTTAATACATGTGTTTTGGTTCGAACGCGTGTACTTAGTTAGGTTGTAGATATCGATACCAGCT
>NZ_JACJFF010000107.1:0-16430 GCF_014164465.1 Vibrio sp. SG41-7
GAGTCGTATCGTGTTGGTTAATCAGCGTGATTTTTTGTTCATTGGATAGTGTTATTTTCATGTCACCTAGCATGATCCTCATTTTGGCTAAAATCAAGCACCTTCAATGATCACGGGTATATGTATCAAGTTTGATGTAACTGTCTATAAAACAAGCTCAAAGGATTGACCATTCGCATATGCACCATTACACTCATCTTGGCTTAAATAATAATAAAATCATTAATATAAAAATTTCGTTGGCAAGGAAAATAAAATGGACTCAATATCTAAGAGACCTAGAACTAGGCTTTCACCTTTAAAAAGAAAACTTCAATTGATGGAAATCGCTCTTGAGGTATTCTCTCGCCGCGGTATTGGTCGTGGTGGACACGCTGATATTGCAGACATCGCTCAGGTGTCTGTAGCAACCGTATTTAACTACTTCCCGACCCGTGAAGATCTGGTTGATGAAGTACTAAATCACGTTGTACGCCAATTCTCTAACTTCCTTTCAGACAATATCGATCTGGATATTCACGCAAAACAAAACCTACATAATATTGCGACTGAAATGGTGACGTTAGTGGCTCACGATAGCCATTGGTTGAACGTATGGTTTGAATGGAGCGCTTCGACTCGTGATGAAGTATGGCCTCTATTCGTAACCACCAACCGCACTAACCAAATGTTAGTACAAAACATGTTTAGCAAAGCGATTGAACGCGGCGAAGTTTGCGACGATCACGATCCTAAACATCTAGCGAACCTATTCCACGGCATCTGCTACTCACTGTTCATTCAAGCGAAACGTGTAGAAACGCCAGAAGAGCTTTCAAGCTTAACGGATAGTTACTTGAACATGCTGTGCATTTATAAGTAGATTCGAGTAAATAATTTAAGGGTTGGCCTAATCGGTCAACCCTTTTTTTATAGAATGGAATGGCTCTTCGCATCCCGAAGCGCAGCGTACTCGCATCTCGGAGTGAAACGTTCCTGTTCCTTACTTCAGATATAAAAAAACCGCTGACGAATCAGCGGCTTTTAAAAACATTAGCGAGTGGCTAAAGAAGAATTACTTCTTCTTTTTTACTGCTTTTTTGTTTGGAAGGTCAGTGATTGAACCTTCGAATACTTCCGCAGCTAGACCAACAGACTCGTGTAGAGTTGGGTGAGCGTGGATAGTAAGAGCGATATCTTCTGCATCACAACCCATTTCGATTGCTAGGCCGATTTCGCCAAGAAGTTCACCACCGTTAGTACCAACAACAGCACCACCGATTACGCGATGAGTATCTTTATCGAAGATCATCTTAGTCATACCGTCAGCACAGTCTGAAGCGATTGCACGACCAGAAGCAGCCCAAGGGAAAGTAGCAACTTCGTAGTTCAGGCCTTCCGCTTTCGCTTCTTTCTCAGTCTTACCTACCCAAGCAACTTCTGGCTCAGTATACGCAATTGATGGAATTACTTTAGGATCGAAGTAGTGCTTCTTACCAGAGATAACTTCAGCAGCTACGTGACCTTCATGCACACCTTTGTGAGCAAGCATTGGTTGACCAACAACGTCACCGATCGCGTGGATGTGAGGAACGTTAGTACGCATTTGCTTATCAACATTGATGAAACCACGCTCATCAACTTCGATACCCGCTTTTTCAGCGTCGATAAGTGCACCGTTTGGAACACGACCGATAGCAACAAGAACAGCATCGTAGCGCTCAGCTTCAGCTGGTGCTTTTTTGCCTTCCATTGAAACGTAGATACCGTCTTCTTTCGCTTCAACAGCAGTAACTTTAGTTTCAAGCATTAGCTTGAACTTGTTCTTGATGCGCTTAGTGAAGACTTTAACGATGTCTTTATCCGCAGCAGGGATAACTTGATCGAACATCTCAACAACTTCAACTTTAGAACCTAGAGAGTGGTAAACCGTACCCATCTCAAGACCGATGATACCGCCGCCCATGATAAGCAGTTTTTCTGGTACTTCGTTTAGTTCTAGTGCATCCGTAGAATCCCAAATACGTGGGTCTTCATGTGGGATGAAAGGAAGTTTGATTGGGCGAGAACCCGCTGCAATGATTGCATTATCAAAGTTAATTGTTGTCGTTTCTTCGCCAACAACTTCGATGCTGTTAGGACCAGTAAACTTACCGAAACCGTTAACAACAGTAACATTACGCATCTTAGCCATACCGCCAAGACCGCCAGTCAGTTGATCAACTACTTTGTCTTTCCAGATACGAACTTTGTTGATGTCCGTTTGTGGCTCGCCGAATACAACGCCGTGCTCTGCCATCGCTTTTGCTTCTTCAATTACTTTAGATACGTGAAGAAGTGCTTTTGATGGAATACAACCAACGTTTAGACATACACCACCAAGAGTGCTGTAACGTTCAACTAGTACTGTTTCTAGACCTAAATCCGCACAACGGAATGCCGCTGAGTAGCCAGCAGGACCTGAACCAAGTACAACAACTTGGGCTTTAATTTCTTTGCTCATTGTGACCTCTTGTAGTCATTATCCCTAACAGGCTGAGTAGATGTTCTTAAAATTATTGGGCTTTCAAACAGGAAACATTTTACAGAGATGTTAACAGTGTGAAAGTAGCTTTAAGTTAGCCTGTGAGCTAGACAACAATTCCCCCGCAGTTTATGAGAAATGCCGGAAACTGTTCTCTAAAAATAGTCTTTATATAAAGAATTAAGGTGACCCGAAAGTCACCTTAATAATTACTTTCTCAATTACAGTACTAGACGACGAATGTCAGATAGTGCGCTGTTTAGGAAAGTAATGAAGCGTGCACCTTCAGCACCATCGATCACGCGGTGATCGTATGATAGAGACAGTGGAAGCTGTAGACGTGGTTGGAACTCTTTACCATTCCAAACTGGCTTAATCTCAGACTTAGATACACCTAGGATACCTACTTCTGGAGCATTTACGATTGGAGTAAATGCAGTACCGCCAATACCACCAAGGCTAGAGATTGTGAAACAACCGCCTTGCATGTCTGCTGCTGTTAGCTTACCAGAGCGTGCTTTCTTAGAAACAACCATTAGTTCTTCAGATAGCTCGTAAATACCTTTCTTGTTCACGTCTTTGAAAACAGGAACAACTAGGCCGTTTGGTGTATCAACTGCGATACCCACGTTTACGTACTTCTTAAGAATGATGCTTTCGCCATCGTCAGATAGAGAAGAGTTAAACGCTGGGAATGCTTCTAGCGCTTTAGCAACAGCTTTCATGATGAACACAAGTGGAGTGATCTTCATACCAGTGTCTTTCTTCGCTTCGATTGCGTTCTGTTCTTTACGGAATGCTTCTAGCTCAGTGATATCTGCATTGTCCCACTGTGTAACGTGCGGGATCATTACCCAGTTACGGTGCAGGTTAGCGCCAGAGATCTTCTTAATCTTAGAAAGCTTCTGAACTTCAGTTTCGCCGAACTTGCTGAAGTCAACTTTTGGCCACGGTAGTAGACCAAGAGCAGAACCGTCGCCGCCTTTGCCAGATGCTGCAGCACCAGACTCTAGACGCTTAAGTGCATCTTTAACGTAAGACTGAACGTCTTCTTTAAGGATACGGCTCTTACGACCAGTACCTTTAACCTTAGAAAGGTTAACGCCAAATTCGCGAGCAAGACGACGAACAACTGGAGAAGCGTGCGCGTAGTCACCGTTCTCTTGGAAGTCGCCAGCTGCTGGAGCTACTGCTTCTGCTTTAGGAGCAGGTGCTGCTGCCGGAGCTGCTGCTTGTGCTGGAGCGGAAGCCGCTACTGCTACTGGAGCTGCGCCTTCAACAACGAAAGTCATGATTGAAGAGCCTGTTGACACTTTGTCGCCAGCTGCAATCTTGATTTCTTTTACTGTACCAGCGAATGGTGCAGGCACTTCCATTGAAGCTTTGTCGCCTTCAACAGTAATTAGAGATTGCTCTTCTTCTACTGTATCGCCAACCGCTACCATGATTTCAGTAACTTCTACTTCGTCGCCACCGATATCAGGAACGTTCACTTCTTTCTCAGCAGATGCTGCTGGAGCCGCTGCAACTGGTGCTGCCGCTGGAGCAGGAGCTGCCGCTGGAGCAGGAGCTGCTGCAACTGGAGCGCCAGAACCTGCCACTTCAAATACCATTACTAGAGAACCAGTAGATACTGAATCACCAGAAGCGATCTTGATTTCTTTAACGATACCAGCGAATGGTGCAGGAACTTCCATTGAAGCCTTGTCACCTTCAACAGTAAGAAGAGATTGCTCTTCTTCTACTGCGTCGCCAATAGCTACCATGATTTCAGTTACTTCAACTTCATCACCGCCGATATCAGGAACGTGAACTTCTTTAAGCTCAGCTGCTGCAGGAGCAGCTGCAACTGGTGCCGCCGCTTCAACTGCTGGAGCAGCCGGTGCTGCTGCAGCACCTTCCGCTTCGAAGATCATGATAAGAGAACCAGTAGAAACAGAATCACCTTCTGAAATCTTGATTTCTTTAACGATACCCGCTTGAGACGCAGGAACTTCCATTGAAGCTTTGTCGCCTTCAACAGTGATCAGTGACTGCTCTTCTTCAACCTTGTCGCCAACGTTTACAAGAATCTCAGTTACTTCAACCTCGTCAGCACCGATGTCTGGTACATTAATTTCGATTGTCATTGTATTTACCTACCTTAATGCCAGTCTTATGCGTATTGCGGGTTAGTTTTTTCAGTGTCGATATCGAACTTAGCAATTGCTTGTGCAACTACAGACTTCTCGATATCACCACGTTTAGCCAGTTCAGTTAGAGCTGCAACTACGATGTAGCCAGCGTTAACTTCGAAGTGACGACGTAGGTTTGCACGGCTGTCAGAACGGCCGAAACCATCTGTACCAAGTACTTTGTAAGACTCAGTTGGCATGTACGCACGTACTTGCTCAGCGTAGTTCTTCATGTAGTCAGTCACTGCGATTGCAGGTTCTTTACCAAGAACAGTCGTGATGTACGGTACTTTCTCTTCAGCTTCTGGGTGAAGCATGTTGTCACGCTCTACTGCTTGGCCGTCACGAGTTAGTTCGTTGAACGACGTTACAGAGAATACGTCAGATGCTACGCCGTACTCTTCGCTTAGAATTTCAGCCGCTTTACGCGCTTCGTTCATGATAGTACCAGAGCTCATTAGTTGAACTTTGCCCTTAGCACCAGCGTGAGATTCAAGCTTGTAGATACCCTTACGAATGCCTTCTTCAGCGCCTTCTGGCATTGCTGGCATTGCGTAGTTCTCGTTCATTACTGTTAGGTAGTAGTAAACGTTCTCTTGGTTCTCACCGTACATGCGACGGATACCGTCTTGCATGATAACCGCTAGCTCGTAAGCAAACGTTGGGTCGTAAGAGATACAGTTAGGGATCGTGTTCGCTTGAATGTGCGAGTGACCATCTTCGTGCTGTAGACCTTCGCCATTCAGTGTTGTACGACCTGCAGTAGCACCTAGTAGGAAGCCACGAGCTTGTTGGTCGCCTGCTAACCAAGCCATGTCGCCAATGCGTTGGAAACCGAACATTGAGTAGTAGATGTAGAACGGGATCATCGGTAGATCGTTTGTGCTGTATGATGTTGCAGCAGCAACCCATGAAGCCATAGAACCTAGCTCGTTGATACCTTCTTGAAGAACTTGACCAGACGTTGCTTCTTTGTAGTAAGAAACGATGCCTTTATCTTCAGGTGTGTATTCTTGACCGTGTGGGTTGTAGATACCAACCTGACGGAATAGACCTTCCATACCGAATGTACGAGCTTCATCACAGATGATAGGAACAATGTTCTTACCAATGTTCTTATCTTTAAGAAGGATGTTTAGCGTACGTAC
The DNA here is from genome assembly GCF_014164465.1 of Vibrio sp. SG41-7. Taxonomy (NCBI): domain Bacteria; kingdom Pseudomonadati; phylum Pseudomonadota; class Gammaproteobacteria; order Vibrionales; family Vibrionaceae; genus Vibrio; species Vibrio sp. SG41-7. Next base: position 5,826 of record NZ_JACJFF010000107.1, read on the forward strand.
ATAAGCCATAGTTGTAGAGATATCACGCTTCTGCTCACCTAGTAGAGGTGCGAATGCGTCTAGCTCAGGAACCTTGAACTCTTGAGTAAACTTAGGAAGACGTGCAGGCGTGTAACCGTGAAGAGCGTTACGACGAGCGTGCATGTATTCGTATTCAGGCGTGCCTTCTTCTAACTTCAGGTAAGGAAGCTCTGTGATTTTCTCATCAGAAAGAAGGTCTTCTAGGCCTAGGCGATCACGTAGGTGTTGAACATGAGTCATGTCCATTTTCTTAACACCGTGTGCAATGTTCTTACCTTCAGCCGCATCACCCATGCCGTAACCTTTAACAGTCTTAGCTAGGATTACAGTTGGCTTACCGTTTGTCTCTTGTGCATTGTTGAATGCAGCAAACAGTTTAGAAGAATCATGACCACCACGTTTAAGAGCGAAGATTTCGTCATCAGTCATGTCTGCAACTAGTGCAGCTGTTTCTGGGTACTTACCAAAGAAGTGCTCACGTACGTATGCGCCATCTTTAGATTTGAATGTCTGGTAGTCACCATCGATAGTTTCGTTCATTAGTTGAAGAAGCTTACCAGTCGTGTCTTTAGCCAGTAGTGAATCCCAGTTGCTACCCCAGATAACTTTAACAACGTTCCAACCTGCGCCTTTAAATAGGCCTTCAAGTTCTTGGATGATGCTACCGTTACCCATTACAGGGCCGTCTAGACGCTGTAGGTTACAGTTGATTAGGAAACATAGGTTGTCTAGCTTCTCACGCGCAGCGAAAGAGATAGCACCACGTGATTCTGGCTCATCCATCTCACCGTCACCTAGGAACGCGTATACGCGTTGCGCTGAAGTTTCTTTCAGGCCACGGCCGTCAAGGTACTTAAGGAAGCGCGCTTGGTAGATCGCAGAGATCGGACCAAGACCCATAGATACAGTAGGGAACTGCCAGAACTCAGGCATCAGTTTCGGGTGCGGGTAAGAAGGGATACCTTTACCATCAACTTCTTGACGGAAGTTATCTAGCTGTTCTTCAGTTAGACGACCTTCAACGAATGCACGAGAGTAGATACCTGGAGAGATGTGACCTTGGTAATAAACTAGATCGCCACCGTCTGTCTCGTTTGGAGCACGGAAGAAGTGGTTGAAACATACTTCGTAGAACGCTGCAGCTGACTGGTAAGAAGCCATGTGACCACCAAGGTCTAGGTCTTTCTTAGAAGCACGCAATACAATCATGATTGCGTTCCAGCGAATAATCGAACGAATACGACGCTCAAGAGTTACGTCACCAGGGTAAGCTGGCTCTTGTGCTGCTGGAATTGTGTTGATGTAGTTTGTGTTGATGCCTGTAGCCATATCAACACCATCTAAACGCGCTTTATCTAGAACTTGTTCTAGTAAAAACTGTGCACGTTCTACACCTTCTTCACGTACTACTGACTCAAGAGCTTCTAACCAATCTTGAGTTTCCAGAGCATCAACGTCATGCTTCATGTCAGACATGGCGATCTATCCTTTTTGTTAGTTGGATTCTACTAAACACGTAAATAACCGAAGTATTACGGCTATTTACCCTGTTGAATTCGACGTAAAGAACGTTCGCGGCGCGATTCTTCTTTGGTCAAATCCATCAATGTTTCTTCGATGTAAGCTAAATGAGAATGTGACATTTCACGCGCCTGTTCTGGCTGCCCTGAAACGATCGCATCTACAATGTTAGCTCGATGTATACTCACTTTCTCCACAACGTCTTTACGACGATGCAACAGCTTTAAATTTTCTAAGACATTTTGTTCGAGTAACGGAGCCAAACTACGAACAATGTGTAATAACACCACATTGTGCGCTGCCTCTGTTAAAGCAATAAGAAAAGCCATCACTGCTGCAGATTCGGCTTCAATATCACCCTTATCTTGCGCGCCGTGAATTTTTTCTTGGCATGCTTGAATTCGAGCAAAGTCTTCATCAGTGCCACGCAATGCCGCAAAGTAAGCCGAAATCCCTTCCATCGCATGACGCGATTCCAACAAGTCTAGTTGGGTTTCAGAATGGGACGACAACAAATTAAGCAAAGGATCTGAAAAGCTTTTCCAGATATTTTCGCTAACAAACGTACCTCCACCTTGACGGCGAGTAAGCAAGCGTTTTGCTTCTAAACGTTGTATCGCTTCTCGGATTGAAGGACGAGACACATCGAACTGTTTCGCTAGTTCGCGCTCAGGCGGCAACTGCTGCCCTGGAGCCAGTGTTCCTTCCACTATCAACCTTTCTAACTCTTGTTCGATAACGTCCGAGAGTTTTGGCTGACGAATCCTTTGATAAGCCATAGTTTGTTGTTCTTCTTTTTCTTCGCTGACAATTGGTAATACCAATTTTAAGTTGGGCAGAAATTAACATAATTAAAACGCCACTGTCCAGTGCAAAATTGACCTGCATCATAGAACACAGCATGAATTAACCATGATTTAACAAATGAAATTTAAAACAGCAACCAAATTGGTCTTACCATTTACAGGGGTAATACTTTTGGGGAGGTTTCGTGCTAGAAAGTTTCAGGATAAAAATGAATTGTTTCAGAAAGATTAGTGCCACTTGTTTAAAAATCAAACCAAGCGCACATTTAGGATGGAAATTCTGTTCATAAGTTTTAATAAATTAGCGTTTGATAAGCTCGTCACACTCTCGATTTATTGATGCTCTCCTCTCCACCACTTTCTTTACATAGCAACAACAAAAATTCACAAGTCATTATGCCAGGCGTTGACTATTCAACGCCTAACAGCAGTAAGGCTATCTTAAAGTTGAGGCTTAGCCCTTGAGCTTTTCTTTAAATTTCTGCCAGTCGAAAACCAAGCCAGGATCGGTTTTGCGCAGAGGCGCAATATATTGGTGGCCTGTGATTCGTTCAGTGGTAATTTGAGGGAAGCTCGATACCAGTGTTTCCGTTAATTGGGTAAGCGCTTGATACTGCTGCTCGGTGTAAGCCACAAAGTCACTGCCTTCCAGTTCAATGCCAATCGAGTAGTCATTACATCTTTCACGGCCAGCGAAGCTCGATTGACCCGCATGCCAAGCTCGATCTAAGAAAGAAACGAACTGCACCACTTCCCCATCGCGACGAATCAAGCAATGTGCCGAGACGCCCATTTGGTGAATCACCTTAAAAAACGGATGCTCAGTGGGGTCAAGTTTTCCCGTAAAAAACTGTTCGATGTGAGGCCCACCAAATTGACCCGGTGGTAAACTGATATTGTGGACCACCAGCAAAGAAATATCGTCACCCTTTGGCCTTGCATCAAAATAAGGGGAAGGAACATGCCGAGCGTTGTCATACCATCCGTTGGAGCTGATCGTCATCTTAGTCTCACTTTCTTTTCTGCTAGCACAATAAGATGTGACGTTGCCCATAGAGCAGTCGCGCTAGCCTCTTTAATTTGAAGTTAAGCAAGAGTATCATTCCATTCCCACTCCCTTTCAAGATTAGATTTGCGATGAAAAACACACATAACAGCCACCAACGCCTTGATTACTTAAAAGAGCAACTGCCGCTAGAGATCACTCGCTCAGTGGCTGAGACCATCAAAGAAGATCTAGGCGGAACGTTAGATCCAGCGGCTGATATCACGGCAAGTCTAATTCCCGCAGACGCAATCAACAGCGCAACCATCATTACGCGTGAGCACGGTGTGTTCTGTGGTAAAGCTTGGGCTGATGAAGTGTTTAAGCAGTTGGGCGGAGAAGTGACTATCGAGTGGAACGTAGAAGATGGCGACAAAGTTGAACCAAACCAAACGCTTTGTAGCTTAACTGGCCCAGCACGTGCACTATTAACTGGCGAGCGTAATGCAATGAACTTCATTCAAACGCTATCTGGCTGTGCGACAACAACAGCGATCTACGCAGACAAAGTTAAGCACACAGAATGCCGCCTGTTAGACACTCGCAAAACAATTCCTGGCCTTCGCAGCGCACTAAAATACGCTGTCGCTTGTGGTGGCGGTTTCAACCACCGCATTGGCGTTTTTGATGCTTACCTAATCAAAGAAAACCACATCATCGCCTGTGGTGGCATTGAGAAAGCTATCTCTACTGCAAAAGAGCTAAACCCAGGTAAACCTGTGGAAGTTGAAACGGAAAGCCTAGCAGAGCTAGAGCAAGCGATCAGCGCTGGCGCAGACATCATCATGCTAGACAACTTCACCACAGACATGATGCGCGAAGCGGTTAAAATCAATGCGGGCCGTGCTGCATTAGAAAACTCAGGTAACGTCACATTAGACACTATCGCAGAGTTCGCTGAAACGGGTGTTGATTACATCTCTGTTGGTGCACTCACTAAGCACTTAAAAGCGATGGATTTATCAATGAGATTCAAAGCTTAATCTATTGAAATATAAATAACTTATTCATAAAGGCACGGTTAACTACCGTGCCTTTTTTATTGCCTAATTTATCAGTATTTCAATCACTTATTTAAGTTGGTCGCATAATTTTGCGCGCCATATGAAACACCACACTAATAAACACGAAACCACTCGCGACCAAACCTGAACACCATTCCACTTCCCCATCTCGACTTCTATTCTTTCCATCAACCAGTGCGTGCACTGAAACAAACTAAACAATGGAATAGAACAATGAAAAACAAAAACAAAAGAACAAATCAGAAAGGCTTTACGCTGATTGAATTGATGATTGTGGTGGCAATTATTGGGGTGTTATCGGCGATAGCTGTGCCTGCATATAAAGACTATGTAACAAAAAGTCAGGTTTCATCTGCACTAGCTACAATTAAATCACTTGTCACGCCCGCTGAACTTATCATTCAAGAGGAAGGGGATATCAGTGGTGCGATAACCCTCCTTGGGGTATCTGCGGGTTCCAATACTCTAGGAACACTATCTATTGGTACTGATAAAAAGTCGATTGAATTCAAATTTAACGATGGGAGCCTCAAAGACAAAAAGTTAACTATGACAAGAGATGATAATACTGGCTGGTCATGCGACCCAGACTCTGGCGTTCCATCAGTTGAAGGTTGCAGCTAAATTTAATGCTAACCAACCTCCCAACCGTTCTCCGTCAGGCTAACTTACTTAGTCTGACTCAAGAACAAGCCGTTGCGGAACATATACATGCTTCAGATATATCTACACCTGAAGCTTTGCTCGTTCTGGATCTCTTCAGCGGCGATTCCTTAGCAAACAATATCAAAACCATCTTCGGCTTACCGTTAGTGCAACTAGCCAGTACTGACTACGAAACCTTGTGTGAGCAATTGGGGCTTCGTGAGTTGATCACCAAGTATCGCGCCATTCCAATTTCAGTTTCTAGCTCCACTCTCACACTCGCCTCTGCTGACCCGACCGATTTACAAGCTGAAGATGACTTTCGATTTGCGACAGGATTGCAGATCGAATTGGTTGTCGCTAATTACTCTGAATTAGAAGGCGCAATACGAAAGCTGTATGGCCGTTCGATTTCCGGGCAAGACTCAAAGCGCAAAGAGATCACCCAAGATGAGCTCGCTAACCTTGTTGAGATATCTGATGACGAGATAACTTCGATTGAAGACCTCAGCCAAGATGACTCCCCTGTCAGTCGCTTTATCAATCAGATTCTAGTCGATGCAGCACGTAAAGGCGCATCGGATATCCACTTCGAACCTTATGAAGAAAACTACCGCGTACGTCTACGTTGCGATGGCATCCTTGTCGAAATTCAACAGCCCGCTTCTCACTTAAGTCGTCGCCTATCGGCTCGCCTGAAGATTCTCGCCAAACTCGATATCGCCGAGCGTCGCTTACCTCAAGATGGTCGTATTAAATTACGTTTAAACGACGAACTGGCGATTGATATGCGTGTATCTACACTGCCAACATTATGGGGAGAAAAGATCGTTCTTCGTCTTTTAGACAGCAGCGCTGCCAATCTCGATATCGATAAGCTCGGTTACAGCGAGGATCAAAAAGCACTCTACCTTAATGCATTGAAACGCCCGCAAGGTATGATCTTAATGACCGGTCCAACCGGCAGCGGTAAAACGGTTTCTCTTTATACTGGCCTTCGAGTGCTCAACACCACTGAACGCAACATCTCAACAGCCGAAGACCCTGTTGAAATCAACCTGTGTGGTATCAATCAGGTACAAGTGTCACCTAAGATCGGCTTTGGTTTCGCTGAAGCATTGCGATCATTTTTACGACAAGATCCTGATGTGGTGATGGTCGGAGAGATCCGTGATTTGGAAACCGCAGAGATCGCGATCAAAGCCTCGCAAACAGGCCACTTAGTGCTTTCGACACTGCACACCAATTCGGCAGCAGAAACGGTGACTCGCCTCTCTCATATGGGAATAGAACCTTTTAACCTCGCTTCATCATTAAGCCTGATTATCGCCCAACGACTGGCAAGACGATTGTGCGACCACTGTAAAGCCACTGATGACTCGCCTGATATATTTCTACGCCACTCTATTCCCAATAGCCAAATCATCTACAAAGCCAGCTCACAAGGATGCAATGAGTGTAATCAGGGATACTCGGGGCGAGTCGGTATCTATGAAGTCATGCCTTTTAGCGACCAATTGAAAAATAGCCTGATCGAAAAACCGAACGCGTTAGCCATTGAAAACTTAGCGCGCCGAGAAGGCATGAGAACTTTACAAGAATCAGGGCTAGATAAACTGCTTGAAGGCACCACCAGCTATCAAGAGCTACAACGTGTTCTATACCTATAATTCACGGAGCCGAAAATGAGTAGTAAAAGCAAACAATCACAACTAAAAAACTACCATTGGAAGGGAATCAATAGTTCTGGCAAGAAAGTGTCTGGGCAGAGCTTAGCGCTCACCGAATTAGAAGTGCGAGAGAAGCTCAAAGAGCAGCACATTCAGATTAAGAAAATCAAAAAGAAAAGCATCTCAGCAATCACTCGTTTAACCCATCGAGTCAAAGCCAAAGATATCACTATTTTGACTCGCCAACTGGCTACCATGTTGGCGACTGGTGTGCCGATCGTGCAGGCCATCAAGTTGGTGTCAGACAATCACCGCAAAGCAGAAATGAAATCGATTTTATCGCACATCTGCAAAGGTGTAGAAGCCGGCACGCCAATCTCAAAAGCGATGCGAACCGCAAGCCGCCACTTTGATGACCTCTATACCGACTTGATCGCGACAGGCGAACTCTCCGGCAACCTTGCACAAGTATTTGAACGCTTGGCGACCTATCGTGAAAAGAGTGAGCAACTAAAATCCAAGGTTATAAAGGCGCTCATCTATCCTGCAATGGTTGTTGCGGTCGCCCTTACCGTTTCCTACTTAATGCTGACCATGGTCATCCCTGAATTTGAATCGATGTTTTCTGGTTTCGGAGCAGACTTACCTTGGTTCACCCAGCAAGTACTTTATCTTTCCCATTGGATGCAGGCTTATAGTTTCTATAGTGCCATCGGTATTGGTTTACTAATTCTGTCTTTTCAGCAACTGCGTCAGCGATCCTACTCGATTCGACTTTCAACCAGTCGCCTTGGCTTACGTTTTCCTATCTTGGGTGCTGTCATAACCAAGGCATCGATTGCAAAGTTCAGCCGGACGCTATCAACCAGTTTCAGTTCTGGGATTCCCATCTTAACCAGCCTTAAAACAACAGCTAAAACGGCGGGTAATCTACATTATGAATCGGCCATCATTGAGGTTCACCGTGAGACTGCCGCAGGCATGCCGATGTACATTGCAATGCGCAATACCAATGCCTTCCCGGAGATGGTTTTGCAGATGGTGATGATTGGTGAAGAATCAGGAAATCTTGATGATATGCTCAATAAAGTCGCCTCCATTTACGAGTTCGAAGTAGACAACACCGTCGATAACCTAGGTAAGATTCTAGAGCCACTGATCATCGTATTTTTAGGCACCGTAGTTGGCGGACTTGTTGTCGCGATGTACTTACCGATCTTTAATCTTATGAGTGTGTTAGGATAGTTAAAAGCAACTAAACACCCATGAGCAGCCAACCTCTGCTCACCTTGATTAAGTGGTAAAGGACACTATGGAAGTATTTCACTACTATCCTTGGCTATTCCCCGTATTAGCTTTCATTTTTAGCCTTCTTATCGGCAGCTTCCTCAACGTAGTCATCCACCGTTTACCGATAATGATGGAACGAGAGTGGCAACAAGAGTGCTCGGAGTATTTCTCTCAATATAAAATTCCAGCACCAGAGGGAAAGTTCAATCTCAGTATCCCTCGTTCTACCTGCCCGAAATGTAAAACCCAATTAAGAATCATCGACAATATTCCAGTATTAAGTTGGTTGTTCTTAAAGGGCAAGTGCCATAGCTGTGCTAACCCAATCAGCGCTCGTTATCCATTGGTCGAACTGCTTACGGCGATACTTTGTACCGTAGTCGCGAGCCACTTTGGTTTCAGTTACTACGCCATTGCTTTGATTTTTTTCACGTTTGCATTGATTACCGCAACCTTTATCGATCTCGATACTATGCTGTTGCCTGATCAAATTACCTTGCCTTTAGTTTGGTCTGGTATCGCGTTAGCTCTGTTTAATATCAGCCCTGTATCGCTTCAGGATTCCGTGATTGGCGCAATGGCAGGCTACCTAGCACTTTGGTCGGTTTATTGGCTGTTCAAGCTGTTAACAGGCAAAGAAGGTATGGGTTACGGTGATTTCAAGTTACTAGCTGCACTTGGCGCCTGGCTTGGTTGGCAACATATCCCAATGATCATTCTTCTATCCTCACTTGTCGGCTTAGTTTTCGGATTGATTCAACTTCGCTTGAAACAACAAGGTATAGATAAAGCCTTTCCATTTGGACCTTACCTTGCAATTGCGGGTTGGGTGAGTTTGATGTGGGGCAACGACATCATGGGCTGGTATTTCACTTCTGTACTAGGAATTTAACCATGGCAATTATTATCGGATTAAGTGGTGGTATCGCCAGTGGAAAAACCACCGTTGCTAACCTCTTCAATGAGCATTTTAATATTGATATTGTCGATGCTGATATCGTTGCACGCGAAGTCGTTGCAGTGGGCAGTGACGGCTTAAAGCAGATTACTGATCGTTTTGGTGAGACGATCTTGCTTGAAGATGGATCACTTAACCGAAGTAAGCTGCGTGAGCTAATCTTCTCGGATCCCACAGAGAAACAATGGCTCAATGACCTGCTTCATCCCATGATCCGTAACAAAATTGACAGTGACCTGTCTAAAGTCACATCCCCTTATGGTTTATTAGTCGCACCGCTATTGGTTGAAAACCAAATGCAAAGCATGGCCGATCGCGTATTAATCGTTGATGTGCCAACAGAAGTACAAATAGAGCGTACGATGAGTCGTGATAATGTTTCTAGGGAACAAGTGGCATCAATTTTAAAATCACAGGCTTCAAGAGAACAACGCTTAGCAGTTGCAGATGACGTGATTAAAAACCATACTAAAAACCAAGAACTTTTGCCTCAAATCACAGATTTACATCAAAAGTATCTGGCAATCAGTACTGTAGATGGGTCAGAATAGAATAATGTTGAATGAAGGTTTGCTCGATGATCACCCACAAATTTGAACATCCTCTAAATGAGAAAACACGCATCTACTTAAGAGTTGAATCACTCTTGAGGCAGCTGCACTTGTCTTCTACATTTTCCGATGCTCAACAGTATCAACTCTTTTTCCGTTCCATCTTTGATCTGATTGAAATCTTCGAACAGATCCAGCTCAAGAGTGAACTCGCAAAAGATATTGAGAAGCAGCGTGTAACCTACAAAAGCTGGTTAGATGTTGAAGGTGTTGATCAAGAGATGCTGACTTCACTACTCAACGATATTAGTAACATCTATCGTGAACTGATGCAGGCGGAGCGTTTTGGGCAGTCACTTAAAGAAGACCGCTTCTTGAGTGCCATACGTCAACGCTTTAATTTGCCAGGTGGCTCATGCTGCTTTGATTTACCCGCACTGCATTATTGGCTGCATCTTCCTCTCGATAAGAGAATGCGAGATGCCAAAGCTTGGATGGATAGCCTACAGCCTCTGTATGAAGCGCTAACGCTATGGTTAAAGCTCACCAGAGAGACTGGTCACTTTAAAGAGCAAATTGCTCGCGCAGGCTTCTTCCAGAGCGATGCTGATGAAGCGAATATCCTTCGCCTTTCTATTCCAATGCAATACGGTGCTTACCCGATGATCTCCGGGCATAAAAACCGTTTTGCCGTTAAGTTCATGAGCTTTGAGACAGGACAAGCCTGTACTCAAGACATCGAATTTGAATTGGCTGTCTGCAGCTAATTAATTTCCTTTTATAGTTTGGCTTAAGCCCTCGCTCGAGCCTAAACTCTTTCTTACAATACCCTCTAATTAAGAATCACTATGTCGAAAAAAATCACCATCGTTAAATGCCCTCAATGTAATGCCGACGTTGAATGGGGCGAACAAAGCCCACACCGCCCGTTTTGCAGTAAGCAATGTCAGATGATTGATTTCGGTGAATGGGCAGACGAAGAGAACAGCATCGCTGGCGCACCAGACATGTCAGATAGCGATGGTTGGTCGGAAGACCCACACTAAGCGAGTAGCGAGTAGCAAGTAGCAAGT
>NZ_JACJFF010000108.1:0-16428 GCF_014164465.1 Vibrio sp. SG41-7
AATAATGCATCCATACCCTGATAAGCGATTTGACGGTATGACTCGAGGTAGGAGCCGGATGCGTTAGTAGCGCACGTCCGGATCTGTGCGGGGGGTGGCAGGTGACTGCCATTCCTACCGCGACCAGGCAGGAACCAGTGTAATTAATCCTACTTTTGATTAAAGTAATCTTGCATTACCGATTATAGAACCATCAGATAATTCGGTAATGCTACCAGCCCAGTCTTCATAACTGCCATCGGCTTTCTTAAACGAACCAAAACAAGAAGTTGTACCATTCTCAGCTTGCAGACGTTTCTTATGGACACTAACTACTTTGCCTTTAGTCTTTGAGTTTATCCAGTAATCGAAACTTGCACTATCACACGATGGACCGGAATGAGCGTAATTTGCATACGTGGTACCACCTGCGTATACAGCCAGAATAAGGCCGAGTAAACAAACCACCTTCAATCCAGCATTCAGTTTCAAATTCAGTTCTACCCAATCTCTACTTTTAACCACTTTTTTAATTTCGACTGTTTCGGTTTTCTCATCAGTGGTTTTTAGTTGTTCCGCCATAAACATACCCTCTTAATTTCATAGAAACCAGTTAACTAAGATACCGCCTCTCAGCGTCCCCTTAAACCCTAACCAATACAGTACCCCGGTACATTTAGATTACACTATAACTATTTCGGCCCCAGGTGTTTGATTGCCAACTTTTGGCCTTTGGCAAGAAAGCGACAAGTTTATTTCTACTGCTGTTTTTATTTTTGAACCTTGAAGGCGAGATATATCGAGCTGATTAGAAAGTGTTGTTTTCTTTTTTATAGTCGGCATTCCTCTACTTAAAATGGAACTATTATAGAAGAAATCACTTACAGCATTATTTTCTAAGACATAACTAATGGAGGGAGAGTCTATAAAATTCCTATATAGTATAAATTTAGGGACGTTAACGCTGTATTTCGTTTTTCCACTATGTCTAACAATTGAATTAACTACTCTTTTGGGTAAAAAATGCGTGTTATATATTAGGCTTCGAACTTCAAAATTATCATAGCCTAACGAGTGTAATTTTTTACATTCAGCCTTCAGGAGCTTCTTAATTTCGAATTCATATAGCTCTAGGTAACACCTTGTTGATTTATTTAATATTCCTAAAAATAACTTTTCAACTCGTTTTACTTTACATTGTTTGTACAATGGCAGTGCTACAGCAACCCCTAAAGAACTCTTATTTGATAATGCGTTCACAGGGAAATTGTTGTCGATTCTTGGTTTTTTGTATCTATCTACGCTATTCATGAAATCTGTCGTTGGAGTGGTTATTCCTCTACACTTTTCCTGTTTGAATTTAGCTAAGCTATATAAATAAAGGCTATTAATCACTCTTTGCCTATCATTATCCATCCAGCCTAGATTAAGATACAGGGTGTGGTGTTTGAAAGCAGCTTTGGCATGTTCTCGGTTATGATACATAATGGACCCTTAAAAATTTAAAATGCTAAATATCACTCTGTTTAATGGATGTTCTAGTGTCAGTGAGCCTATTTGATTATCAGTTATATACTGGGGCCGAAGCCCCGAGAAGTTTAGTCAAATAACTCTTCCAGAGATTTTTTCTTCCGAGAGTATGGCATCGTCGATTTACAATCAGGATACCCAGTGCAACCCCAAAAAGAGCTAGCTCGCTTTTTACCTGGAGCCTTGCCTTTACGTAGGCGCATTGGCTTGCCGCAGTCAGGACAATTAGGACAACCCTCAGTAGCAATACGCTTTTCTGGTTTCCCACGATTGTCAGGAAAAGTCTTTTTACATGTCTCGTTCTGACAACCCCAAAAAAAGCCATTTTTCCCTTTCAGTCGCTTCAACTTACCACCACAATTGAAACAATCATGAGTAGGACCTTCCGCATTCTTGAAAGCCTTAGCTAAGATGCCTTCTGGTTGAGTTAGGGTTGGAGAATTCTGTTTGAGTTGTTGGATCATTTGAACAATCCAACATGATATTTGCTGCATAAAGACGGACATGTTTCCGTTCCCTGTCGCTATCTTCTCCAGTTCCTGTTCCCAAGCCGCCGTCATACCTGGGCTTTTAATCGCTGCTGGTACGACAGCAATAAGTGCGTGAGCTTTATCCGTGGCGATAAGGAGTTTTTTCTTTCTCTGCAAGTACCCTTTATCTACCGCACCCTGAATAATGCCTGCACGGGTAGCTGGGGTGCCGAGGCCAGCGGTGTCTTTTAGGATTTTCTTGAACTTTTCTTCTGTGACAAAGCGAGCAATGTTTTCCATCGCGCTTAGTAGTGTGGCTTCGGTGAAATGAGGTGATGGCCGAGTCATTTTGTCAGTGATTACCGAATCATTGATCAACGCTGGTTCACCCTGGCTAACTTTCGGTAATTTCTCTTGCTCTTTTGGTCCATCAAGATCATCGCCTTCATCTTGAGGGGATGATTCTGCATCGTTGTTGAATAGTACTTTCCAACCTTGACGTAAAGGTGTTTTGCCGTTGGCCGTGAACGAATGATTGCCGCATTGAACATCAATTGTAGTTTTGTTGAATTCAAAAGGACTGTAGAACTGGGCGATGAAGAAACGACGAATTGCATCGTACAGATTGAACTCTTTTTCGTTCATGGCACTTATGTTGGTTTTGGCCGGAGTTGGAATGATGGCATGGTGAGCGGTGATTTTTTTGTCATTGAACGCTCTTGATGACCTCGATTGGTCTGCTCCAGCCACGAGACCTGAAACACGCTGATCCGAAAGAATCAGAGCTTGCAGAATATCGGGGATATCCTCTTTCTGTGATTCTGGCAGGTATCTGCAATCTGTACGGGGGTAGGTGGTTGCTTTGTGTTTTTCGTACAAAGCTTGTGCTGCATCAAGTGTTTCTTGCGCACTGTACCCCCAACGTTTGGCCGCGTATTGCTGTAAACTAGTCAAATCAAATGGAAGAGGAGCTGACTCCTTGCCAGCTTTTGTTTCAGCCTTACTTATAAGTGCTTGCGCTCCTTTTACTTGAGCGGCTACTTGCTCTGCATAGGCTTTGTTTGTACATCGACCTTGATCGTCAGAGCACTCTTCTGGCGGCACCCAGTGAGCAAGGAATTGACCGTTTTGAACAGATACACCGACGTCCATCGTCCAGAACGGTGATGGTTTGAAGTTGGCTATTTCACTGTCTCGCTGGCACACAAGGGCGACCGTGGGGGTGATTACTCGTCCTATATGGAGCGTTTGCCCGAAGCCAACCTCTCTTGCAAGTACTGTATAACAGCGAGACATGTTCATACCCACTACCCAGTCAGCTCGCTGGCGAGATAGGGATGCGTAATAAAGGGGTATCGTCTCCTTGCCATCTTTGATGTTTCGAAGTGCTTTTCTGATACTGCTTTCATCAAGAGCAGTTAAACAAACTCGTTTTACGGGGCCTTGGTATCGGAATCTATCGAGTAGGGAACGAGCGATCGCTTCGCCTTCTCTGTCATAGTCAGTCGAGATATAAACTGTGCTGGCTTTTTTCACCAGCTGCTCGATCACTTTATATTGCTTGGAAGAGCTACGCCTCACCTTGCTACGCCATGATTCAGGAGAAATAGGCAGTGTTTCAAGGGACCATGCTTTATATTTCTCGTCATAGTCATCGGGCATATAGAGTTCTAATAGATGACCAAGAGCCCAGGTTATTGCCCGGCCACTTCCATCATGAATAAAACCGTCGCCGTGCTGAGTTACTCCCATCACAGCTGCGAGGTCTTTTGCTTGGGATGGCTTCTCACAAATGTACAGATCCATTTAAGCGCACTCCTTTGGTTTGAGCGCGATGTCTTGAATACCGTTTTGCTGCGTAGAAAGGTTGGTCAGCTGTTTCCAGTTTTCGGAGGCATCGGCTATTAAGGGGGATTTCTCTGTGCCAGCAATAAAAGCTAGGTTGGCAGAGATAACGACTGCTGCTTCTTCCGGAGTGCCACGTTGTCCGGCCTCAACCAGCATGATGTTCAGCTCATCAAAGAGCTCAGCCTTAGCTTGAAGAACGAGAAGCTCTTCTTCCGTCAACTGAGTATGTGATGAGCTGGTGGTTACTTTATGGCTTTGCATGGGTTTACCACTGTAAATGGGCGAGTAGAACTGCGAACGATCTTGCGCTGTTCATTCGTCATTTTTTGTGATGTGCAAAATTTCGTCCAAGCGGTGAGATAATCTTGGTAAGTGTGTTGTGGCGGATTGCACTGACCAACCAGATCGCTTGGGATACTGCCTGTTTCGCCTTTTTCTTTCTCGATGAACTGCCAATCGCGTTCATCCATGCCATTACCGCTATCACAGAAACGCTCCCAGCGTGATAGTTCGTATAAGGAGTACCCTTTGCCTTTCACACCAGAAGAAAGTTTTTTGTATGCGGAAATGGCATCTTCCATGTTGGAACCATTTTTATCCTTCTGCTGTTTTATCAATGCGCTTTCATTATTCGCGCCGAGACTACTTGGACCTAATACATGGATGTAATCGGGTTTGCGAAATGCTGCTCCACCCAGTCCTAAATCTTCATAAGAAACATTGAGACCACGATCTACACGATCTTGCTTCTTATGTGCTTCGATATCAGCACTGCCACGATTTTCAGCAATATTCAAAAGGAAGTTATAGGCATCGACATCATCATCAGACGCAAGCAGTTTGTCAGCCTTCGCTTCGTAGATAGGAAGGTTCTCTTGAATCCATTGATCTGTCGGTTGCTGAGGAATGCCGTAGCGTTGGTGCAATTCTGCGTTTGTTGGTGGGATATCTTTGGTTGAGGAACACCCAGCCAAAATAGCTAACCCTACAAGTACTACTAATTGATTTTTAATCATCTGCTTACCCATTGAATTGTTGCTCCAACCATTGTGCATCAATGGTGTCGATTGTCCTGCCATCACTGTTGCTTAAAAGCTTGCGAGTAATGACTGTTGTCCAGTTATTAACAAGAGACATGTCAGACTGAGCCTGATGCAAAGCCTCTTTGTCTCCCTGCATGTTGTTAGCGGTTACTGCCTGTGCTTGGCGCTTTAAAGCATCAAGTGCCAAATAGGCAGCATCGGGCAATGTTCTTTCCATACAACTCTCCTGATACCAAATAATGATGCTGTGTATTTTATCTGGTCACTCAATCATCTCTGACGCCTCAAACTGCCCAAAATGGACAGGAGGGGAGATATGAGAAGACAAAAGGGTCTGCGAGCATATACGCACGGAAAAAGCGCAGGTAAATAAGAACCAGATGATAAGTAGTGCCTTTAAAAAATTATTTGGTGGGCGCGGTGAGAAAAAAGTAGAGGTAGTGGCTTCCCAGATTAGGGATTTAGCTGACGAAGAGATACCTCGATACCCGCCGTTTGCCAAAGGGCTACCAATGGCCCCAGTCGATAAAGTGTTGCAGACACAGAACGAACTTATTCAAAAAATCAGGAGCACTTTAGGTTTTACTCAAGAAGAGTACGACCGTTTAGTCATGCCTGTAATTGGCCGTTACGCGGCGTTTGTTCATTTATTACCAGCATCCGAAGCTCATCATCATCGGGGAGCTGGTGGATTGTTTCGTCATGGGCTGGAGGTTGCCTTTTGGGCAACACAGGCATCTGAGTCAGTTATTTTCTCAATTTCAGGCTCCCCTCGTGAACGAAGAAACAATGAGCCGCGATGGCGTTTGGCTTGTTGTTTTTCAGGGTTATTGCATGACGTTGGTAAGCCATTGTCTGATGTTGTGATCACAAACAGCGATGGTAGTAAAACGTGGAACCCATATTCAGAAACTCTGGTTGACTGGGCTAAGCGCCATAATGTGAGTCGTTACTTTCTTCGTTGGAGAGATAGAGAACACAAACGGCACGAGCAATTTTCGCTGCTGACCGTCGAACGAATTTTGACTCCAGAGGCTTTGGAGTTTCTAGCTGATCCCGGCAAAGACATTGTTGAATCCATGCTACAGGCAATATCAGGTCTTAGAATCAATGATCCGGTAACAAAGTTAATGCTTAAAGCTGATGGTGAAAGTGTTTCTCGTGACCTCAAACAGAATCGCCTAGATGTCGATGAGTTTGCTTACGGTGTTCCTGTTGAGCGTTATGTATTTGATGCTTTACGTCGATTGGTTAAAACGGGCAAATGGAAAGTCAATGAGCCTGGCGCGAAGGTGTGGCATTTACATCAGGGTGTGTTCATTACATGGAAGCAGGGAGCCAGTGATATTTATGACTTGTTAACGGAAGATAAAATTCCTGGCATTCCTCGTGATCCAGATACCTTGGCTGATATTTTAATTGAGCGTGGTTTTGCTCTGAAAAACGTATTACCAGAGCATGGCAAAGATGTTTTCTATCGTTATTGGGAAGTGATCCCTGAATTACCTCAAGAAGGGGAAGAGGTCACAGGGAAAATCAAAATGCAGATGCTGCGTCTTGAATCGTCGGAGTTGGTTTTTACCACTGAACCGCCTGCGGCCATCGCGGGTGAAGTTATTGGCGATGAGGACGAACAGGAACTTGATGCCAGTGAGCTTGATGACGATACATCGGAAGATGGAGATGAGAACTCTGATTCGCTCACCGCTACACCAGAGCCTATTGGTTCTCTTGATGATGGATTCGAAATTCCAGATTTTATGGCAGCACAGCCCTCAACGGACTCTCAATCATCGGAACCGAAAGGTGGCACTTCCACCGATACCAAAACAAGCAAGAATGACGATAAAGCTGATGCCCCAAAAGAACCATCAGCACAAGAAATCGCTCAAACCGCAGCACCATTAGCATTAGACGATCCATTGAAAGGGCTGAAAGATGCTGGTGGGGCATTAGGAGTTTTCGATTTTCCATTCGACGCATTTGGGCTCAATACCGAGCCTGATACAACACAAAAAGACAAAGCTGAAATGTCAAATGTTCCAACAGAACAAAGCGAAGAGGACACATCTTTACCCGGCATAGACAACATTCGCTCGGGCAAGAAGCGTCAGCCTAAAGCATCCGAAAACACGGCAGCATCCTTGTCACCGAATGAGTTTTTTGGCCCTGAACCGAGCGCAATATTTGATGCCCCACCAATGCCGCCAGAGGATATGTTTGCACCAATAGATGCTGTCCCTTTGGATGCCTATAACTACTCCCATGAGATGGAAGAGCGTGAAGAGTTTGTTCCAACAGAACATTTCCAAGATGCAGAGACATATTCTTCTAGCCAGCAGGATAAATCGAGTGATGTTGATGTGCGTGGTCATTTGGAGAATGTTCTAAGTGGATACGGCGCGGCAGAAAGCATTTTAAAAGAAGCCATTATTCCTGTGCTGGATGGACACAAAACATTAGGTGAAGTGCTTTGCTTTATGAAGAAAAAAGCAGTGATCCTTTATCCAGAAGGTGCCCGAGCGCTTGGGGCTCCAGCCGAAGTCTTGAACACGTTATTTGACGCTGGCGCTATCGTGCCTGACCCCGTTCATCCAAACCGGAAGGTTCATGATTTTAGTGGCATTAAAGGGTTGTTACTTTCTTCTGATATCTCAGATGTTATCAAAGCTGCGATAGAACAAGCTGAGAAAGACTTTGACCCAATTCGTGAAGTTAGTGCGCTAAATGATAAACGCCAATCTGGCAAGAAAGCTGAAAAGGCACACTCAGAAAAGAAGGTTAAGAGCCAGCAAACCAACCAATCTACGCCGAAAAAGCCTAAACCTGCAATGGATATTTCGGCATTACTGCCCGGAGAGCAAACAGGTGGCCGCTCATCTGAGAATAAAAGAATCGCACAACAAACGGCACAAGGTAAGAAGGGCACAGCAGCTAAAACTCAAACCGAACAGCACAAAAATGAGAGTGAAAACAGTGCTTCTAATGAGGAAAAGCAAAATGTGTCACGTTTACCTAAGCGCCAAAAACCAAAGACAACGGTAAATAAACCACCAAAAGAAACGCGGCCAGTGAGTCTGGATTTCGATTCTGATTTAGAACTGCCAATGACAAAAGTGGTCGGGCAAATAGATCTAGAAGACGAGGAACCTAAAAAGCCTCAGAAGGCGAAAGAAATTAGTGATGAGGACTTTTTACCTCCTCAGTCTGACATTGATGCAGAGGAGGCAATTAGGCTTCTGAAAGAAATGATAAAAAACCAAAAAGGACGATGGTTAGTCGGTCCGGTCATTAAGGAGGATGGGTGTTTGGTAACAAGCGATAAGGCTCTGGAGAAAGTAACTGGTGAGTGTACGAATCTTAGCAAATCTATGCTGAGAGCATTACTCGCTAGTGGGCAACGACGCCCAAGAATGACTATTTGCCAGGGGAATTTAAGGTTAGAGGTGGAGTAAAGATAGATGAGCATGGATTATGACCCACTTGGGTATGAAATGCCGTGGAGGCCAAATTTTGAAGGTCGTGCAGCGCTAGGGTGGGCAGCTGCCAGCGGTGTGGCCTTGACGGTTAATCAAATGGCAGAGTCAATGCCTCCGGAACCGTTTTATTGGATGACTGGTATTTGTGGTGTTATGGCAATGTCCCGAATCCCAAAAGCCATGATGTTACATCGTCTCCAGAAGCATCTATTTGGTCGTGAACTGGAATTTATCTCTTTAAAAGAGCTAGAAAAAATGATGGCTGGCTCAGAAGATGATATGTGGCTTGGTCATGGTTTTGTATGGGAAAAGCGTCATGCTCAGCGTGTATTTGAAATCATCAAACGTGACTGGCACACCTTTACTGCTCAAGAGCCTTTAATCAAGAAGACGGTTCGCGTCCTTAAAGGCAAAAAGAAAGAAGATCCAATGGGGCAAACATGGATTCACGGTGTTGAACCAAAAGAAGAGAAGTTGATGCAACCGTTGAAGCATACAGAAGGCCACACGCTTATTGTAGGTACAACAGGTTCAGGCAAGACTCGTATGTTCGACATTATGATCACGCAAGCTATCTTGCGCAATGAAGCAGTGATCATTATCGACCCTAAGGGTGATAAAGAAATGAGGGACAATGCAAGGAGAGCTTGCGAAGCTATTGGCCATCCAGAGCGATTTGTTTCCTTTCACCCTGCGTTCCCAGATGAATCCGTGCGATTGGACCCTTTACGTAACTTTAGCCGTGTGACGGAGATTGCGAGCCGTTTGGCCGCGTTGATACCTTCGGAGGCAGGTGCAGATCCATTCAAATCATTTGGTTGGCAAGCACTGAACAATATCGCTCAAGGTCTTGTACTGACTTATGAACGTCCTAGCATTGTTCTGTTGAAACGATTTTTGGAAGGTGGTGCCGCAGGTCTGGTTATCAAAGCCGTACAGGCTTATTCAGCACGAGTTATGGAAGACTGGGAATCAAAAGCAGCACCATATTTGGAAAAAGTGAAAAATGGCAATAGAGAAAAGCAAGCCTTTGCCATGATGAAGTTCTACCAAGATGTTATTCAACCAGAGTTCCCTCACTCAGATTTGGAAGGCTTATTGTCGATGTTCCAACATGACTCGGCACACTTCGGGAAAATGGTTGCTTCACTGCTTCCTATCATGAACATGCTTACCTCGGGTGATTTAGGAAAGATGCTGTCTCCCGATTCAAGCGATGTCGATGATACCAGGCCAATAAGTGACTCAGCCAAAATAATAAACAATGGCATGGTTGCATACATTGGTCTGGATAGTTTGACCGACAGTATGGTTGGTTCTGCAATCGGCTCTCTTTTCTTATCTGACTTAACAGCTGTTGCTGGTGATAGATACAACTTTGGTGTCAACAATAAGCCCGTCAATATCTTTGTGGACGAAGCCGCAGAGGTGATCAATGACCCATTCATTCAGCTTCTCAACAAAGGTCGTGGCGCGAAACTTCGACTATTTGTTGCAACACAAACATTCGCTGACTTTGCCGCTCGGATGGGGAGTAAAGATAAAGCACTACAGGTTCTGGGAAACATTAACAACACATTCTCATTGCGTGTAATTGATCCTGAAACACAAAAGTTCATTACAGACAACTTACCGAAAACACGTTTGAACTACGTCATGAGAACGCAGGGCCAAAATACGGACGGTGAGCAGCCGATTATGCATGGGGGCAACCAAGGGGAACGGCTTATGGAAGAAGAAGCTGAATTGTTCTCTACGCAACTCCTGGGGATGCTGCCCAACCTTGAGTACATAGCCAAAATCTCTGGGGGGAAGATAGTCAAGGGACGGCTACCTATCTTGACATCTTAATGGCGAAATATGAGTGAGAATAAGTATAAAAATTATGAGGTTACTAGAGTGGTTGATGTGAATCCGAACAAGAAAGTACTAAGCGTGATCCGAAAGCGTGATCGAAAAAATGCACACACACTGGCACTGCTGTTTTTTGATTGGCCTGCAACCAATGATGTGATTGAGCAACTATGTTGTTTCATCACTGATGGGATCAAATCGGAGAAAGAGCCAGTGATTTATCCGATTTTGGAAGAGGCATTAGATAAATATAGCGGTGTAGTGTTCCATGCGAACAAACGTAAGTACGAGGACCCGGTAAGACTAGGGGTTTTCTTGGAAACCATCATCACTGAAACAGCCAAAGCGCTAGAAATTGAGATTGAAGATTCACTAGGTAACAAGTGGTCTGTGGAGAAAGGTGAGCCTTTTTCTCACTGGCTTGCAGACCATAAAGGTGAATTATTCATTGTTCCACATCAACATCAGAATGAATGCAAACTTCGCAAGGCTTTGTATCAGTTAGTCGCTAGCGAAAGTGTAAAAACAGTATTAAGGAGAACCAATTATGAAGAAGCCGTTGTGGCTGGTCGCTTGGTTGCTAGTCATTGAGGTCTTGGTGATTCTTTTGCTAGTACCTGGTGATTGGACAGATAAAACAATTCAGCGTGAATCAGAGCTGGTGGAGCAGAACTTAGGCTATGAAGCTAGACAGTGGATTAGTGATACAGCTGGGGACTGGTACAAAACTAGTGTGCTTGATTCTGGCTTTTATGCTGCTATGTATCACACGTTAATTCCAACAGAAGAGGAACGTAGAAAGTCGAAAGGAATGGAGAATATGGGCCAAGCATGGTTCGTTTGGGTGGAGGGGCGAATTGAAGCCTTTACCAATGTAATTTACCAGTTCTACACGCGGTTAGCACTTTTGTCCTCATGGGCACCGTATCTGCTCATCTTGTTCATCCCGGCTGTTTATGACGGTTTGATTAGTTGGAAGATCAAACGAACCAACTTTGACTATGCGAGCCCTGTTGTCCACCGATATAGCATTCGAGGAACGTTCTTCCTAAGCATGGGGCTGTTTATTACCTTTTTTGCTCCCATAGCTCTAAATCCAATTGTAATCCCCGCTGTGATGATGCTCTGTTGTGTGTTGTTGGGACTTGCATTCGGCAATTTACAAAAACGAGTTTAACCAAAGGATATTCAATATGAAAAAGACTGCGCTAACAATCATTGCTGCATTCATGCTTGCAGGTCCAGCAGTGGCGAAGACAGATAAACCCTATACGGAGGAAGTGGAAACTTTCTTTGAGACCTTCGAACTGATGTGTGAAAGTTGCGCCGAAGTTTCGGAGTTTATGGTTCAGACACTAGAAGAGAAGTGCGATCAACCGATAACTATAGAAAATATTCAGAATGTAACGAAAACACACCCTCTCTATGCATTTCTTCTGGCTATGGGGAACATGAACCCAGATGGAAAACCTCTTAGCTTTCAGTCTGCCGCTGACAACGTGGACTGTAACGATGGAATGAAGTGGGTAGAAAAGACTCAAAGCGCGATGAAAGCAGCATATCAAGAGCAGAAGAAGCAAGCGCAAAACGGATAAGTCACATTTCATTGCAAAGGCGGCCATTTATTGGCCGCTTTTTTGTGCCACTCACTTTCACATGTGAAAGTCTTAATGCTTCCCAAATGGACAAATACAGCGCTGTGAAATGAGCACGAGATCAGGTGAGAATAAAGAAAAATTAAATAGCAATCAGTTGGAGGTTATATGTCTTCTCATACTCATACAGCAAATAGCTCTGAACGCTCTGGAGCCTCATGGGGCGTAGGGCAAATTATCCTTTGGCAGTTAATCTTTGCCGTAGGTTTCTTTTTTGGTATTCAGTATGGCGATCTTGTTCGCTTGTTTTAACCTCTCACATTACCCGCTCTAAAAACGGCTTTATGCCGTTTCTCTCTTTATAAGACCACTTTTCGCCCAAGTTGCCCAAAAAGGGCGTTAGCCCGTGGCGTGTTTGTTGAAAAAATCTTCCAGAATTGGCGACATTGGAAATTGGAAGAGATATGGAATGAAGCCCGTCAAAATCCCCCGTCGAGTAGACGAACCGCCGCACATGCTGCTCTGGAGTGCAGATGAGCTGGCTCCTATGCTTCTTGGCCTTGTCATCGGAGTGATGATGGGCAAAGCCTTGATTTTTTTCTTAATCGGCTTGGCCGTGACCAATTTATATCGTCGATTTCGTGATAACCACCCTGATGGCTACATGCTTCACATGCTGTATTGGGGAGGATTCATCGCAACGAAAGCAAAATCTTTGAAAAACCCATTTATCCGGAGGTATTTCCCTTGAATTTAAAGGCGTATTTAAAAACCTGGGAGGGCACTCAGGCTGAAAATAAATGGGGGCGAATCTTCGTCCTCGGGCTGATCTTCACCGTCTTACTGCTAGCAGTGAAGTTGTTTAGCAAAGAAACCATTGTGACCGTTCAGCCTTGGACTTTGAATGAAGAAGCTTGGGTATCACAGGAAAATGCCTCTCAGTCATACAAAGAAGCATGGGGATGGGCTCTTGGAACGCTGATGGGTAACGTAACTCCCGGCAACGTTAGCTTCATCAAAGAGCGTATGGAGCCAATTCTAGCTCCAGCTATTTATCAGGAGTTCATTGATGCGCTTGAAATTCAGGCGCAAGAGATTCAGGCAGATCGAATTACTATGCGTTTTGAGCCTCGTTTTGTCGAATACGAAGAAACGACTGACAAGGTTTTTGTCTATGGACATTCTTTTGTTAAAGGTGCTGCGTTTGACGCAAAAGAGAAACGTACAGATAGAACATACGAGTTTGAGCTCCGTGTGTCGAACTATATGCCAGTCCTTGATTATATGACCACCTATGAAGGTCGTCCTCGAACGAAGAGTGTTTTAGACAAATTAGAACGTAAAGAAGAGAGCCGGAGAAAGCGTAATGAAGGTTAATTCAATTGTTTTGGCGCTTTCAATTGCGCTTGGTGTTTCAAGTGCAGTGAATGCATCAGATGAAATACCAGTTGTTCCTGTCAGTGTTATGAAGAACAACGTTCCAGCCCCCGTAATCCCTGATTCAGTAGCCAAACAAAGAGCTACAACTACTCAGGCCAATAGCTCGAATTTGGCTGGTGGTTACACTGAAAACTCACAACTGGTTATGGAGCCTGGGGTTAATCAGATCATCCCTATTGCTATCGGTCATCCCAACCGAATCGTTACTCCATTTGGTAAGCCGGAAGTGACGTCAACATCCTTACAGCCGGGGCAAAATAAAGGTGAATGTGGGGAAATATGCATCAAAGAGAATGTTATCTATGTGGCTACGGCCAAAGAATACCCAGTAACCATGTTCATTACAGAAAAGGGCTCAGAAGCTCGTGCGCTGAGTTTAACAATGGTTCCTCAAAGAATCCCACCTCGTGAAGTGTTTTTGAAGCTCGACAATAACAGCTTAATACCTGGCATGTTTGCAAACAACAAAGCTAAAAGCTGGGAGCAAAGTCAGCCATATATCGAAACACTTCGAACAGTATTCAGAAAACTGGCTCTTGGTGAAATCCCTAATGGCTACTCCATGAATCGAACTCCAAGCAATGTTCAATTACCTCAGTGTGCGCAGCCTGGTATTTCAGTCAATTTTGCAAATGGACAAATGATGATGGGGCATCATTTGACTGTATTTGTAGGTATTGCTCGAAACGTCACAAGTGAACCTATTGAGTTCAAAGAGCAATCTTGCGGAAACTGGAGTGTTGCTGGTGTGACTTCATGGCCGCATAAGGTTCTTGAGCCAGGTCAGAAAACCGAAGTGTACGTGGCAGTAAAACAGCGAGAGAAAACCGAATCGGCTACTCGTCGTCCTTCACTGTTGAGCGGAGGAATGTAAACGATGATTAATATGAATTGGTGGAACGAGCTCGATCCAAACAAAAAACGTTGGGTTGCTGTTGCAGGTGGTGTTTTCGTTCTGTTTGTGGCTGTGAGTCTTTTTTCTGATGAAGGTACAAGTGACTCCAGCAATAAAAGTCGTAAAGAAACCATCCGTCACGTATTAACTGACAAGGGTACTCGTGAAGCGGGTATGGATGCATTGGTTGGCAACCTTAAAACAACGAAAGCTGAGCAAGAGCAGCTGCGACGTGAACTGGACAAAGTAAAACGTGAACTGGAAAACACTAAGTCGAAGGCTGGTGCATCAGTTGATATAGGTAAGGAACTCGAACAGCTGAAACGCGATGTTAAGGAGCTTTCCCAAGAAAATAGAAACTTAGCGCGAGATTTAGAAAAAGCTCAGAAAGACGCTGAAAAACGTTCAGGGAAGCTAACAGCTGGTGGCGTTGGAACTGGTTCGACAGAGGAACAGGGCGCTCAACCAGCTGGTAGATACTCCTCTACCGAAAAGCTTGATTATAAGGACCCTAATGAGTTCTTTAAGAAAGCCCCACTACCTGCTGATCACAGTAAGCCAACGGGTAAGGAGTCGGATAGATCTGGTAAACCTACCTCTCAACCTGGTATTCGAATTGTTAACTACACAGAGTACAACGAAGCAGAAGAGAAAGCGGCAGAAGAGCAGGAGGACCAAGACAACTCTATCTACTTACCTGCGGGTTCAATTCTAACTGGTGTAACGATCACTGGTATGGATGCTCCTACCGCAAAGGGAGCAAGAAAAGACCCTTTCCCAGCAACAATTCGACTCCAGAAGGAAGCTATTTTACCTAACCGATTCAGAGCCGATGTTCGTGAGTGTTTCTTGATTGTATCCGGTTACGGCGATCTGAGCTCAGAAAGGGCATACCTACGAGGTGAGGTTATTTCCTGTGTTCGTGATGATGGCGGTGTAATTGAGTCTCGCTTGGACGGATATGCAGTAGGTGAAGATGGTAAAGCAGGTGTACGTGGCCGTTTAGTGTCTAAACAAGGCGCAATGATAGCCAAATCTTTGACGGCTGGTTTCTTGAGTGGCTTTGCTCAAGCGCTTGATACAAACCCAGTTCCTGTTATCAACACTAATCCAACAGACACACCTGTATACCAACAAGTGTTCAATGAAAATACTTTGCAGAGTGGTATATCAAAAGGCGCATCAAGTGCGATGGAGATGGTTGCTCAGTTTTATCTTGATATGGCTGAGGGAATGTTCCCTGTAATAGAGGTCGATGCAGGTCGTCAAATTGACGTAATTATCACCAAGGGGCAGCAACTCAAACTTAAATCGCAGGGGACAAAATAATGACGAAAAAAACACAAAAGCTGACCAGAAAGGGCAGTTTCACAGGGGGCTTTCCAATAGGGAAACCCATAAAATCTACAGTGTCGATGATTTTGGGCAGCGCTTTATTACTATCAGGCTGTACCTCAATCGGCAGTGATGAGTATAGCTGTTCAGGTATTCCTGATGGTGTTCAGTGTATGTCAGCGCGAGATGTCTATGCGGCGACAAACGATGGCAATATCCCACGCTCTGTAAAGCCTGGAGAAGAGCCAGTTTCAGGAGAGATAGCCAACTCATCATCGACGGGAGATTCAGTGATAGACAATTACGTCACACCGCGCCTCCCGAATCGTCCGGTGCCTATTCGTACTCCAGCACAGGTCATGCGTATATGGGTAGCCCCTTGGGAGGATACCAACGGTGATTTGATTGTTACTGGGTATGTTTACACCGAAATAGAACCGCGCAAGTGGGTCATTGGGGAAGGGACTCAACAAGATGTACCTATGCTCAAACCCTTGCAAACGATAAAACCCAAAGCTAATTCGGAAACTAAATAGGAGAACTTAGCAAAATGAAGGTCACATCCACATCAAACAATAAAGTCAACCTTTTGTTCTGGGTGGCGTTGGCTCTGGTGATCAGTTTTATGTTTGCCAATCAAGCCTACGCTGGTACAGGCGGTACAGAATTTGATGATATCTGGACCACCATTACAGACTGGACTCAAGGTACGCTTGGTCGAATCATCGCAGGTGCAATGATCTTGGTAGGCATCGTTGGTGGCATCGCTCGTCAAAGCTTGATGGCATTTGCGATGGGTATCGGCGGCGGTGTCGGTTTATACAACAGCCCTACCGTTGTTGAGTCTATCATGACTGCAACTCTTGAAACTGCTGACAAAGTTGCCCCTGTTGTAATTCAGCTAAGCAACGGATTAGGTATGTGATTCTATACCTAATAGTACTTACAAAGTATTTGACA